>NZ_JBDMZG010000145.1:0-38169 GCF_039769035.1 Pacificibacter sp. | reverse complement strand
TGAGTTCGTAGACGTTCACAACGCCGTCTGTTGAGGCGCGTACGAGTTCAAGATTTACATATGAGTTCAATTTTTGTGAGCTGTCCGCGAAGATGTGATCTGCTGCGAATGCAGAAGTACCTGCTGCGATCAGAACGGCTGTGGCTGCGAGAGTTTTTACAGAAGAAGTAAACATGATGTGTCCTTTCAAGACGTGTGTTTGTGTTTGCTGGCAGCGCCCGTTTGAGCTTCATTGCTGCCTTGTCACTGGAATTAGCTATGGCCGTTCAAAATTGTAAGGGGTTGATTGTTCACAAGAAAAAGAGCGAAATTTGACGTTTTCGTGAGTGTTTGAGCGCACAAGATCGGCGCGCAAATGCGCAGACAGAAATGTGTTTGTACACCGTGTAATTGTTGTGAGGTGTGCTTATCTGGAGGGGCTTTGTCTCAGGGCGCGCGGCGCCTTAGCGCCAGATGTCAAAGTTCTTGGCTGGTCCTTGTGCGCGCTTATGGTCGACGTGAGGCATGGAGAGACGGCGGAATTGCAAGCGCTCACTGGAGCAATGGCCTGCGTGTCGTATGATAGTGCGAATAGTCTTGGGGATTGTCTTGGGGGCGCGGCTCTCAAAGAGGCTGGCGCAAGATCGGAGGACACGGGACAGTTTTAAGAACCGTCCACTATGGGGCTGTGCGGACACCACATCCCTAGGTGCTCAACGCACCGTCAGGTGGTTGCTAATTTTAGACGCGTTGAAAATGGCAAAAGGTCGTGGGGACAGCTTACATCGAAAATGATGTGCCGCATCCGCATGACGAGGTCGCGTTTGGATTCTCAATCACAAAGCGCGCGCCGATAAGTTCTTCGGTAAAGTCGATCACGGCGTTTTCCAAAAAGGGCAGGGAGACTGGATCGATCACGACCACAGACCCATCGCCTTTAAGCACAACATCGTCGTCTGCCGGATCGTCGAGCGTAATGTCATACTGAAATCCCGAACAGCCGCCGCCATCAACGGCCACACGCAGCGCTTTCACATCGCCGGTTTCGGCATTGATTTCAGCGAGCCGTGCAAAGGCGCGTGGAGTGACTTGTGGGGGCAATGTTAGGGTCATAGGGCCGTCCGTGCATTTAAGTGCGATTTTTTGCGACAAAGCCATCGTATCAGCAGGCTTCGTGTTTGTCGCGCTGTACCTTTGCACATATAAGGGGGGGAACGACGCACGACAAGGACAGTCCATGCTCAAACCCTATGCAAGCCAACCGTTTGAAACACGCGGACGGCTTTTTGATGAAACGCTTTCGACGTTTCGCTCGCCGTTTCAACGCGATCGCGACCGTATCATCCATTCAAGCGCGTTTCGGCGGCTCAAGCACAAAACCCAAGTTTTTGTCGAACATGAAGGCGATTACTACCGCACGCGTTTGACGCACTCCATTGAGGTGGCGCAGGTGGCACGCACGATTGCGGGTGCTTTGGGGCTGAATGAAGGTTTGGCCGAAGCCATCGCTTTGGCGCATGATTTGGGGCATTCGCCTTTCGGACATACTGGCGAAGATGCCTTGGTCGAATTGATGGCGCCCTATGGTGGGTTTGATCACAACGCGCAGGCTTTGCGGATCGTGACCAAGTTGGAAAAACACTACGCCGATTTCGACGGGCTGAACCTGACGTGGGAAAGTTTGGAAGGCATCGCCAAGCACAACGGGCCTATCGTGGGCCCAAACGCTGATCCAAAAAAGCACCCAGAAGATGCGCCAATTTCCTATGCTTTGAAGGATGTGAACGACCAATTTGATCTTGAGCTGCACACCTTTGCCTCGGCTGAGGCGCAAGTGGCCGCGATTGCGGATGATGTGGCGTATAACCACCATGACCTGCACGATGGCTTGCGGGCAGGGTTGTTTACGGCTGAAGACTTGATGGAATTGCCGTTGACTGGGCCAGCGTATGAGGAGGTTGATCGCTTGTATCCTGGCCTTGATAGCAATCGCCGTGACCACGAAGCGCTGCGCCGTATTTTTGGTTATATGGTGGAAGATGTGATCACCATTGCCAACAATCGCCTGTCGAGCGCTATGCCGGAAACAGCGCAAGATATCCGCGATATGGACCGCACGATTATTCGTTTTTCAAAGCCGTTTTTCCAAAACTTGAAAGCAATTAAATCGTTCCTTTTTAAGCGTATGTACCGCGCTCCTTCAGTGATTGTTGAGCGTAAGCGTGTGACTGCGATGGTTAATGCGCTGTTCCCGTTGTTTATGGAAAAGCCTGAGCTTTTGCCGGCGGAATGGCGTTTGGAGATTGAACAGGCGAGAAGTGACACTGACCTTGCGCGCATTGTGCTCGACTATGTGGCGGGGATGACGGACCGCTTCGCCATTCAAGAATATGAGCGCCTGTTCGACACCAGCTAGTTGTGTTTTGCTCGCTGTGTTTTCCGTTGCATGTTAATGAGTTAGGATAACTTTTATGGCCACTGAACATCTTGCCGGACTATCAACTGTTGAAGCTTTTGCGCTTGTCGGCGCGCTTGGCGTTGGTGCGCAATGGGTGGCTTGGCGGCTGAAACTGCCTGCGATTGTTGTCATGTTGGCGGTTGGCCTGTTGATCGGGCCGGTGTTTGGCGTGTTTGAGCCAAGTCGCGACATTGGACCTGTGGTGCAGCCGCTGATTTCACTGGCTGTGGCCGTCATTTTGTTTGAAGGCGGGTTGACGTTAGAGCTGCATAAACTTGGAAATGCGGCGCAAGGCGTCAAGCGCTTGGTCTATTTTGGCGCGCCTTTGGGTTGGATACTGTCCGCTGCTGCTTTGTATTTCGGGGCAGGGCTTGGCTGGGAAGCCTCCGCCGTGTTTGGCGGGATTATGGTTGTGACCGGTCCAACAGTAATCGCGCCGCTGCTGCGTCAAGCCAAACTGGACAAACGCCCCGCCAATTTGCTGCAATGGGAAGCCATCGTAAACGACCCTATCGGCGCTTTGGCGGCTGTTTTGGCGTTTGAGTTTGTCTTGGTGTCACGCGAAGCAGAAAGCCTGAATGCAGCATTGGGGCAGCTGGCCCTCGGGTTCATCGTGGCCCTTGCTGTTGGTTTGATTTGTGGGCTTGGCATTGCGCGCGCGTTCCGACGCGGGCAGGTGCCGGAATATATGAAAGTGCCTGTGCTGTTCGCGACGCTTTTGGTCTGTTTTGCTGTGCCAGATATGTTGTTGCACGAAAGCGGGCTGTTGGCTGTGACTGTTATGGGGATTGTCATCGCCAATGCGGATTTGCCATCTTTTGTCGAGCTGCGCCGCTTTAAGGAACATGCCACAGTGCTTTTGGTCTCTGGGGTGTTTATTTTGCTCGCGGCCTCGCTTGATTTTGCCTCGCTTGGTCTGCTGACCTGGCGCGCAGGTCTGTTCGTGGCTTTGATCGTTTTGGTCGCGCGTCCTTTGACGGTGCTTGCGTCTTTGGCGGGCACCGAAGTGCCGCGCAATGAACGCATTTTGATCGCTTTCACTGGCCCGCGCGGCGTGGTGTTGGTTGCTGTTGCAGGTCTGTTTGGCGAACGTTTGGCGGCCGCTGGCGTCCAAGATGGTGCCATTATCGGACCGCTTGCTTTTGTTTTGGTGATGGTCACGGTTGTGTTGCATGGCTTCACCCTTGCGCCTTTCGCGCGCATGCTTGGGCTGGCAGCCAAAGGCACGCCAGGTGTGATGCTTGTCGGCGGATCGCGCTTTACCACGTCCCTTGGCGAGGCATTGAAGAAAGAAGGCGTGCCTGTGATCGTTGCCGATACAAACCACGCGCATTTGGTGCGGCCTCGGAGCCACGGCGTGCCCGTTTTTTATGGTGATGTCTTGTCCGAGGCAGCCGAGCATTCGGTCGAGGTTTTGTCCTATCAAACTGTGATCGCTGCCAGTGAGAACGATGCTTACAACACGCTTGTGTCAACCGATTTGGGCGCTGAATTTGGTCGTGAGCAAACATGGCAGATCGCGCGTCACAAGGGCGAAAAGCACCGACACGCTTTACCGACGCAGCTTGGCGGGCGTGCTTTTGGCAATGGAAAAACCTTTCGGGACTTTGAGGATTTGATGAAAGCAGGCTGGTCCGTCCGTGTCACGCGTCTCAGCGAAGAGTTCGGGTTTGAGCAGTGGAAAGATAAGAACCCAGATGCGCATTTGTTGGGACGCATCACGGATGACGGTACGGTGAAACGCCTGCTTTCTGAGGATGCAGAACTGTTGTTCCCGCAGCGAGCACAAGCGAAAATTGATGCCTTGCCTGAAGACCGTCGTGAGGCGGCGATGGCCGAATTGAAACGGCGCTTGACTGACGCCAAGCTTAACGCCGCACGTGCGCGTTTGAACCCGCCTGTGCGTGTGATCAGCCTTGCTCCGCCCGAGCCAAGCAAGGCCGCTGCGCCGTCATAAGCTCCACAATGATGCGTTTTGAGGCATGGCCCGACCTGCAATACAGGTTTGGGCCGTTGACCTGAGCGCAAGGAATGATAAACCCGTGGCAACTCACCAAAAGAGACACATACAATGAATCTGTTCGCCGATATTCGCGCCCTTGTTATCACTAGCCTCAACGAGCTGACCGCTGAAGGGACGCTGCCTGAAGGGCTGTCCTTCGACAATGTTGCTGTTGAGCCGCCACGAGACGCTTTGCACGGCGATATGGCGACGAATGCTGCGATGGTTTTGGCGAAACCTGCCAAATCCAACCCGCGTGCGATTGCGCAAAGCTTGGCGGATAAGTTGTCCGCGGACCCGCGTGTCGACAGCGTCGATGTGGCTGGACCGGGCTTTATCAACTTGCGTTTGAACGCTGATATCTGGGGTGGTTTGGTCACGTCTATTTTGACGGATACCACCTTTGGTAAAAGTGCGTTTGGCGCTGGTAAAAAGGTCAACGTCGAATACGTGTCCGCCAACCCAACGGGGCCTATGCACGTCGGTCACACCCGTGGTGCTGTGTTTGGTGACGCTTTGGCAAGCTTACTGGATTTTGCCGGTTACGATGTGACGCGCGAATACTACATCAACGACGGTGGCGGTCAGGTCGACACGCTGGCGCGCTCCGTTTACGAGCGCTACCGCGAGGCCAATGGTCTGTCGCCTGAGATTGCCGAAGGTCTGTACCCCGGCGATTACTTGGTGCCTGTGGGCGAAGCGTTGAAGGAAAAATACGGCGACAGCTTGATCGGCAAGCCTGAATCCGAATGGTTGGCGGATTTCCGTGTGTTTTCCACCGATGCGATGATGGAAATGATCCGCGCTGATCTCAAATTGCTCGGCGTTGAGATGGATAATTTCTTCTCGGAAAAATCTTTGTACGACACCGGTCTGATTGAAAGCGCCATTGCTGAATTGAAAGACAAAGGCCTGATCTATCGCGGCACGCTTGAGCCGCCAAAAGGCCAGATGCCTGAGGATTGGGAACCGCGCGAGCAGACGCTGTTTAAGTCCACCGATCACGGTGACGATGTAGACCGTGCCATTCAGAAATCTGACGGCGCTTGGACCTATTTCGCGCCTGATATCGCGTACCATTACGACAAAGTGCAGCGCGGCTATGATGAGATCATCGACATCTTTGGTGCCGATCACGGCGGCTATGTCAAACGGATGAAAGCGGCTGTGTCTGCATTGTCTGATGGCAAAGTGTCCTGTGACATCAAGCTGGTGCAATTGGTGAAATTGTTCAAAAACGGCGCTGAGTTCAAAATGTCCAAACGGGCAGGGACATTCGTGACTTTGAACGATGTGGTTGAGCAGGCGGGCAAAGATGTGACCCGCTTCATTATGCTGACCCGCAAAAACGATGCGTCGCTTGATTTTGATTTCGACAAGGTGTTGGAGCAATCCAAGGACAACCCTGTGTTTTACGTGCAATACGCCCACGCGCGTGTGCACTCTGTGCTGCGCAAGGCTGCAGAAGCAGGCGTTGTTTTGACGGATACGCCTAAGTTTGATGATCCGGCTGAAATCACGCTGGCGCGCAAACTGGCCGATTGGCCGCGTCAGGTTGAAATCGCTGCGAAATCGCACGAACCGCACCGCATTGCGTTCTACTTGTACGAACTTGCATCCGATTTCCACGCGCTGTGGAACAAAGGCAACGACAAGCCCGAGCTTCGGTTCTTGCAAGAAGACTTGGAGGCATCTGCAGCGAAAATTGCGCTGCCACGTGCCGTCGCCGTTGTTATTTCGTCAGGATTGGGTATTCTAGGCGTAACACCGGCTCAAGAGATGCGTTAAAAAATAGCACCTGTGCCGGTTGTCGGGGATTTGTTTGGGCCGCTTGCGTCTGAGCTTTTCTCAAGAGCAGACGATAACCCGTTAATTTGAAACGGGAATTGGTGAGAGGCAAAGACATGGTACAGGTGTATTCTGAACATGCGCAGGGGGGCTATGCTCCGAAACCGAATGTGCAGTCCCAAGGACACGCAGACGAACGATATGTGGATGATGCACCCTATTTGGGGGCTCCCACACGCCACACTCATTACGAATATGAGTATGACGCGCCCGTTTATGAAGACGCGGTGCATCACTTCGACGACGATGAATCCGTGCGTCCGAAGCTTGGCAAAGCGCAATGGGGCGGTGCGATTGTGTCCTTGGCTTTGATCGCTGGGCTTGGCATTTGGGGCTATAACTTGATGGTCCGCGATGTGTCTGATGTCCCCATTATTCGCGATATGACAGGTCAGGCACGCCTTGTTCCTGAAAATCCTGGAGGTCAGCTTGCCAGCCATCAAGGCCTGTCTGTGAATTCCGTGACAGCTGAACGATACGCAGCGGCACCAGCCGATCGCCTGACTTTGGCACCTGAAGTTATGGCGCTGACTGACGAAGATCGTCCTGTCGGCGATACGGTTGTTATTGCCACGGCTTATAAACCTGAGCCCAAAGCTGAACCAGTCGACGATCCTGCGCTGACACCTGTGCTTGCATCCATCGCCGTGCAAGAGCCGGTAATGTCCGATGAGCCGATTTTGAATGTGCCGCTCACTGCGGAGCCAACTGCGTTAGATACCGCAGAGATTGCGATCCTTGATCCTGAGCTTAGCCCAAAGGTTGATGCAGGCCCGTTTGCTTCATGGCCAAAACCGATCGCGCGCCCTGTGCGATTGGCATCTCTTGCTGCGGCGCGGTCCACGTCAAGCAATGCTTCATCGTCTGATGCGCAGTTGGACAGTGTCGCAGGCGATATTCTTGCGGCCCTGAACGCTCAAGAACCTACATCTGACGCGGTAGCAGTGCCTGTTGGCGCGCGTTTGGTGCAGCTTGGTGCGTATCAAAGCGAAAGCGTCGCGCGTGAGGAATGGGTGCGTATCAGTGCCAAGTTTGATGCGCTTATGCAGGGTAAAACACGTGTCATTGAAAAAGCGCAGTCTGGCGGCAGAACGTTTTATCGCTTGCGGGCCCATGGGTTCAAAGATGCCGCAGACACCAACCGGTTTTGCGCAGCACTGACTGCGCGCAATGCGGGCTGTGTTCCTGCGCTGCAACGCTAAAACCTGACATACGTGGGGCAGGGTGCATATATTTTCGGGTGCGAGGGTGTGCAGGTCACTGCGCGCGAGCGGGCCTTCTTTCGCGATGCCAACCCGTGGGGGTTTATTCTTTTTGCACGCAATGTTGATACACCAGATCAACTCAAGGCACTGACTGGAGAGCTGCGTGACTGTGTTGGATGGCATGCGCCAATTTTGATTGATCAAGAAGGCGGTCGGGTTCAACGATTACGCGCACCAGCGTGGCGAGAATTTCAACCACCGCTGGATGATATCAACACCTTGGGCAATGCTGAGCGCGCCATGTGGCTGCGCGGGCGTCTGATCGCCGATGATTTGGCGCAGGTGGGCATTGACGTGAACTGTGCGCCGACGTTGGACGTCGCCAGCGACGTGACGCATCCGTTTTTGCGCAACCGTTGTTATGGCACTGACCCTGACACCGTTGCAAAGATGGGGCGCGCCATGGTGGACGGTATGGCTGCTGGGGGTGTGGCGCCGGTGATGAAGCACATCCCTGGGCATGGGCGCGGCACAGCCGATAGTCATAAAAACCTGCCGCGGGTCTCTGCCTCTCGTGATGCTCTTTCCATTGATTTTGCGCCGTTCAAAGCCCTCAACGATCTATCGATGGGCATGTCTGCGCATATCGTGATGGAGGCGATTGACCCCGAAAACCCTGCCACGCAAAGTTCGGCATGTATCAATGTGATCCGTTCCGAAATTGGGTTTGGCGGGCTGTTGATGACCGACGATATTTCAATGGAAGCGCTAAATGGCACGGTGTTAGAGCGTGGCCAAAAAGCGCTGCAGGCCGGATGCGATATGGTGTTGCATTGCAATGGCGATTTGAACCAAATGCAGACGATTGCAGAACTAGGTTTGATGACAAATGCCGCGCAAAAACGTGCTGATCATGCAGCTTTAACGCGACCCATTGCACAAAGCATTGACATTGCGGCGCTGGACGATGAATTTCGTTCCCTATAGGCGGCCCAATTAGGAGCACCACGCGCGCAATGTCACAAAGCGATCAATTTGAACTCAACGATACGCTCAGCGTAGAAGAGCGGCTGTTGGCCGAAGCATTGATCGTTGATGTGGACGGCTTTGAAGGCCCGCTTGATTTGCTTTTGACGCTCTCTCGTACCCAAAAGGTCGATTTGCGCACGATTTCCATTCTGCAACTGGCGCGGCAATATCTTGCGTTTGTTGAAAAGGCCAAAGAACTTCGGATTGAGCTGGCCGCAGACTATCTGGTGATGGCTGCATGGCTCGCGTTCTTGAAGTCGCGCTTGCTGTTGCCGCCCGATCCCGCTGATGAAGGCCCCTCTGGTGCAGAACTCGCAGCGCATTTGGCGTTCCAACTTGAGCGATTGGCGGCCATGCGCGAGGCTGCAGCCAAATTGATGGCACGCGACCAAAAGGGCCGCGATTTCTTTGTGCGCGGTGTGCCTGAAACGATGGAACGTGTGCGCAATGTGACCTACACGGCGTCCTTGTTGGATCTGATGCAAGGCTATGCACGCATTCGGACAAAGGATGAGTTCCGCCCCTTCGTGTTGGATCGCAAATCTATTTTGACGATGGAACAAGCCCTTGATCGTATGCGCGGGTTGATTTCTTTCGCCGGCGATTGGACCGATTTGTCATCCTATTTGCCGGAAGGTTGGGAACTCGATCCCCAAAAACGCCGCTCTGCCACAGCCGCCACTTTTGCTGCGTCGTTAGAGTTGGCAAAAGCGGGCAAAATCGAACTGCGACAAGGTGAGACCTTTGCACCAATTCAAATTCGCAGCGCATCAAACCGTTGACCCAAATAAAAGAGCGATTTTATGAGTGATACGACTTCTAAGGCAGATGCCGATCAGTCCAGCGAAAGCCTGTTTGAGGCTCCTCCATTGGCAGAACAAGAGCGCATGGTCGAAGCGGTATTGTTCGGGGCCTCTGATCCGGTAACCATTGCTGATCTGAGTGCGCGCATGCCGCATGGATGCGAGCCAAAGGCCGCGATCGAACTGTTGCAGCGTCGCTATGAAGGGCGCGGCGTGCGCGTTGTACGCGTTGGTGATGCTTGGGCCATTCGCACAGCGCCAGACCTTGGATTTTTGATGCAAAAAGAAACGGTTGAGACGCGCAAGCTGTCGCGCGCGGCCGTGGAAACCTTGGCCATCGTCGCCTATCATCAGCCCTGCACACGGGTCGAAATCGAAGAAATTCGCGGTGTATCCGTGTCGCGCGGGACGATTGATCAGCTTATTGAAATGGAATGGATTCGCTTTGGTCGTCGTCGCATGACACCGGGGCGACCTGTGACATACATTGTGACGCCAGCGTTTTTGGATCATTTCGGTCTTGAAAGCGCGCGTGACTTGCCGGGCTTGCGTGAACTGCGCGCCGCGGGTCTTTTGGAAAGCCGTCCTATGCCTGACTTGGGCGACACGACTGAGGAAGACAGCGAAGATCAAGATGATCTGTTTGAAGACGAAAGCTAAAGCTTGTCTCAAATGTGAACCAAAGCGCACAGTGTTCGGTACCGCTTGCCTTGTAAGTTTGGCGAGGTTCTGACACATTTGCGCAGGTGACGCCGTTGCAATGGAGTGGCAGGATGAATCTCGAACGTCTTTTGAACATGGTGATCCGGCAAGTTATGCGGACCTTGGTCAACAAGGGCATTGGGGCTGGATTCAATGCCGTCTCAAAGCGTAAAGGCGCTAAGGACGGGTCGCAAAACAATGATCCCGAAGCGCAACAGGCCGCCAAATTGGCTGCGAAACGTGCCCGCCAAGCCGCAAAAATCGGCCCCCGCCTCTAGGAGTGATCCCATCTTAAAGTCAGCGCCTTTGTGTGGAGCTGATCCATGCTTAAGTTACTGATTTAAAATGCTTTGACAGCTTCAGGCCTTGGCCTTGGTAGTTTGACGCAAGGTCTGCGCCGTACAAGCGCTGCGGGATTTCGTTCATCCGCTCGTAGACCAACCGCCCCACAACTTGGCCATGCTCCAACACGAATGGGGCCTCGTGACACCGAACTTCCAAAACACCGCGCGATCCCGCGCCGCCAGCATTTGCATGACCAAAACCGGGATCAAAGAACCCCGCATAGTGCACGCGAAATTCGCCCACCATTGCCAAATACGGCGCCATCTCGGCGGCCATTTCAGGCGGGATGTGAACGGCTTCACGGCTGACCAAAATATAGAAGGCGCCGGGGTCTAGAATGATCCGCCCATCTTTGGTGTGAATCGGTTCCCAATAATCAGCAGGGTCGTAGAACCCTATGTTGTCCAAATCAATCACGCCGGTATGAGGCTTGGCGCGAAAGCCGACTAGATCGCCTTCAGCAGGCCGCAGATCGACCGAAAAACCGAGGCCTTGATCAATCACCGCTTCGCCATCGACAAGTGGGCTGTGCATGTGAAGATCATGCAACTCGTTGTCGGTCAAAACAGCTTGGCCTTCACGGAATCGAATTTGGTTGAGGCGCATGCCAGGGCGTACAAGAACAGAAAACGAGCGTGGGCAGATTTCAGCAAATAGGGGGCCTGTGTAGCCCGGCGCAATGCGATCAAATTCGGTGCCTTCGTCCGTGATCAAGCGCGTCAACAGATCGAGACGACCGGTGGAGCTCTTAGCGTTTGCAACGGCTTGCACGGCTTCTGGTAAGTCCAAGCTTTCCATCAATGGCACGACGTAAACACAACCCTTTTCTAAAACGGCCCCATCGCTGAGATCGATTTGGTGCATTTCAAATTCTTGCAGGCGATCCGCTACGGTTTTGCCTGCGCCCGCCAAAAATGATGCGCGGACACGCCACGCGCGGTTGCCGAGACGTAAATCCAAAGACGCGGGTTGAATTTGTTCTGGGATGACAGATGGGCTGGCAGAAATAGCACCAGATTCAATCATGTTTTGAATTTCTTGATCCGCGAGTACGCCCATCGTTTATCCCCAGTCTGTGTCGTCGTTTTGTGTCTATGTTCCTAACGCAAAAATGCCCGCTGCGATAGACGCAAGCGGGCATTTTGGCGGGGTTTAATGGTCGGGCTAGCAGGACTTGAACCTGCGACCTTCCGTCCCCCAGACGGACGCGCTACCAGACTGCGCTATAGCCCGAACTGAAGCCTTTTTAAGGGTTTTGACTGTCAGGGCAAGCGCGAAATGAGCATTTGGATCTGCGTTTTCCGAATTCGCAATGTGAACGCGATCAGCTTTGTGTCAGCCGTGCCTGAAGCGCATCGGCGCGGATAAACAGGTCTTGAATAACCTTAGGGTCTGCGGTCGACAAAGCATCTTGGTCGATTTGACCAACAACGCCTGCAGTCACTGACAATCCTGTTGCATCATCGTCTGGGTCGGCTGGAATGAGCACGTCTGGCTTTGTTTTTGGGACGTCCGCCGAGACTGTTGGCGCAGATGCGGGCGTAGTTTCGGCAATTGGTTCTGGTGCAGGGGCGGCGTCTGCAGCTTCTGGATGAGATGGCGTGGAGTTTTTTGGCGAGTCGGTTTCGGGCGCTGCGTCGAAATCGAAGGGCACCTGTGCCACGTCTTTGCTGGCGGGCGCATTTGTGACAGGAGCCTTTGCTGGCGCGGGTTGCGATCTTGAAAATGCTACAACATTTTCTTCCGGTTCCGCGGGTTGCTCATCAAATGCGCCAGTTGGCACATCAACCGCCATCGGGGCGCTTGGGATCGGGCCAACAGATTCGCGCAAGGGCGTGACGGGTTCAACGCCGTCCAATTGCTGCGACATAGATGAGACGTAGCGCACGCCGTGTTCGCGTAATAGTTTTTGCACGCCGCGAATGGTCATCCCATCGTCGTGCAGCAGCTTTTTAATGCCGCCAAGAAGTATCATGTCCGCAGGTCGATAGTAGCGTCGCCCGCCTGCACGTTTCACAGGTTTCACTTGAGAAAAGCGACTTTCCCAAAACCGTAATACATGCGCAGGTGTCCCAAGCCAGTCGGCGACTTCGCTGATCGTACGAAAAGCGTCAGGCGATTTATCCATTTAAAACAGGCCCTTAGCCCTTGTTTCCGTCTGCGACACGGTCTTTCATAAGGTGTGACGGACGAAATGTCATAACGCGGCGCGCAGGGATCGGCGCTTCATCACCGGTCTTAGGATTGCGACCAACACGTGCAGATTTGGACCGAACAGAAAAGGTTCCAAAAGATGAAATTTTGACAGTCTCACCTTTGACCAAGGCATCAGACATATGCTGCAATACGCTCTCAACGAGTTGCGCAGATTCATTGCGGCTAAGTCCGACCTCGCGAAAAACAGATTCGCTGAGATCCATTCGTGTCAACGTGTTGCTCATAGCAGTCCCCCAAGGTTGGTTTTCAAAAAAGAGAGTGGCAGGTCAAAAAGCATCCGTCAATATCAATGACTTGGACCGAGCCGTTCAGGTGTCGAATTGCACAATGTTAAGCGCAAAAATTACCAACGCAGAACGACAGCACCCCAAGCAAGACCGCCGCCGATGGCTTCTGCGACACACAGATCACCTTGTTTGATTTGACCGCGTGCTTTGCCAACCGACATGGCCAGCGGAATGGAGGCGGCAGAGGTGTTGCCGTGATCTTGCACAGTGACAACAACCTTATCCATGGACAGGCCAAGCTTTTTGGCGGTGCCTTCGATAATACGAATATTGGCTTGGTGCGGCACGACCCAATCGATGTCAGCCGACGTGATGTTGGCTTTTTCCAGGGCCGTTTCTGCAGTTGAGGCCAATTTTGACACGGCTTGGCGGAACAATGCATTGCCCTGCATGCGCAGCTTGCCTGATGTGCCTGTGCTGGACACACCGCCGTCAACATACAGCATATCGCGGTAGGCGCCGTCTGAATTCAAGTCGACAGACAGAATGCCGCGATCTTGCGCTGTGCCTGCACCTTCGGAGGCTTCCAGAATCAAGGCACCCGCACCATCGCCAAACAGCACACAGGTGGAGCGATCGGTCCAATCCATGATCCGGCTAAAAGTTTCCGCACCAATCACCAAAATGCGTTTGGCTTGACCGGAAACAATTTGCGCATTTGCGTTGGACAGGGCGTAGACAAATCCGGCGCAGACCGCTTGGACGTCAAAGGCGAACCCGTGCGACATGCCAAGTTCTTTTTGGATCATCGTGCCAACAGAAGGAAACGTCAGATCAGGCGTCGATGTGGCGACAATGATCGAGTCGATGTCTTGAATATCAAGTCCAGCATCAGCCAACGCGGCCCGAGCGGCGTGCGCGCCCATTTGAGATGTGGTTTCACCTTCAGCAGCAAAGTGACGGCGTTCAATGCCTGAGCGGGTGCGAATCCATTCGTCAGTCGTGTCGACCATGGCTTCAAATTCAGAATTTGGCACCACGCGCTCGGGAAGATAGTGGCCAACACCTTTGATTACTGCCCGCACGGTCATAACGTCTGCTCACATCTAATTATTGTTATTTGTCAGTTTGCGCTGCTGCGGCGGCGGATGCAACCCGAGCAGCCAAACGGTCAGAAAAGCCGGTGGCAGCCAGCTCATAAGCCAGTTTAATGGCGGCTGACACGCCTGTCGCATCTGCGGATCCGTGGGATTTCACCACTGTGCCGCGCAGTCCCAAAAAGACGCCACCGTTCACGCGGCGCGGATCGATTCGTTTTTGCAAGCGGCGCAAAGAGGTCAGGGCGAGCAGGGCAGCGATGCGGGAAAGTGGCGTGGCTTTGAAGGCTTCCTTGAGGAAATCACCGACAAGTTTGGCCGTGCCTTCGCCTGTTTTGAGCGCAATATTTCCAGTGAACCCATCCGTGACAATCACATCAACGCTGTCGCCTGGAATGTCACCGCCTTCAACGAAACCTTCGTATTGAAAGCCGCCAACGTCCGCTGCATTTGCGATCAAGTCTTGAGCTTCTTTAAGCTCTGCGCGGCCTTTGTGTTCTTCGGTGCCGACGTTCAAAAGCCCGATGCGCGGGTTTTCGAGGCCTAAGCCGTTGCGCGCATATGATGCGCCCATCAAGGCGTATTGCAGGAGGTCACGGGCGTCTGCGCGAATGTCGGCGCCGACGTCCAGCATGACGTTGAATTCTTGTGGATTGCGCGAAGGCCAAAGGCAGGCGATGGCGGGGCGATTGACGCCCTCGATCTTGCGCAGACGGATCATAGACGTGGCCATCAAGGCGCCAGTGTTGCCGCAAGATACAATCGCTTGGGCTTCGCCGTTTTTCACAGCGTCAATGGCAGAGCGCATGGAGGTGTCCGCGCGTCGCATGGCTTGAGATGGCTTTTCGTCCATAGAAACAACGCCTTGCGCGTCACGTATTTCGACGCGACCCTCTAGACGTTTGTTTTTCTGAATGAGTTTTGTCAGCTCGGCTGCGTCACCGTGAACAATAAAATTTACGCTGTCGTTCTTGGCCACAGAATGTGAAATACCGGCAACAACAGCTGCCGGTCCACGATCTCCGCCCATGGCGTCGATAGACAAAGTGACCTTGGTTCCAGCAAGAGCGCCCAGACGCCCAGTTACCTTATCGGCTTCATCGGACGATGCCGAAGGGGCCTCGGTTGGGTTCTGTGCGCTCATAGCTGATACTCTATTGGTCGAGTTTACGCTGCGTCTTCGTCGTAGTCGATGTCGTCAGCTTGAGCGACAACTTCGCGATCGTCGTAGTGACCGCATGCGCCACAAACGTGGTGTGGACGTTTCAGTTCGCCACAGTTGTTGCACTCAGCTGGGTTGCCAGCAACCAATGCATCGTGGGAACGGCGTTGGCCGCGACGCGAACCAGTGATCTTACTTTTAGGGACTGCCATTGGCACAACCTCGAATTTAAGGGGGCAAAGCGCCCCGGAACTGTGGGGCTCAGCCCCTTTTATCTATCGGCAATTTGGCAGCATCTTTGACGACGCTCTCAGTCCAAATCCCAACATGCAATTGAGGCCGGGAACATACTGACAAATGCGTATGTTGCAAGACCTTTGTTTGCCGCGAATTGATGGCTCGTCTTAGTCGTCTTTTTCCAGCTTGTCACGCAGGCTTTTCAAAGAAGCGAAAGGTTTTGTGTCTGCATCGGTCATTGCGGCGGTGCCAGGCTGTGAAAATACGGTTTCTGGCAGTTCTGCGCCTTCTGCACGGGGGTAATCTGGCAAGGCAAGTGCCAAAGCTTCGATTGCGACCTCCGAAAGTGTGAGTGCTGAGGGAATCGGCTCTACGCTGTCATCTTCTGGAACTTCGATTTCGGCTTCGTTTTCGGCCGTGGCCAAAGCAGGGTCTGTGAAGTCTGCCGAATACAGACGGTTCACGGGGGCATCAATGCGGGTGGTCACAGGGGCCAATGTGGTCACGCATGCCTGCGACACGGTCGCGCCGATTTTTGCCGTAAGTTGCCAATCGCGTTTGGATGCTGGCGACAAAGTGCCTTCAAAGCGCAGTTTCTTCAAACCCAGCAAATCCAATTGCTCGCGCAGGGCGCTTAGCTCTGTGATATCGGGCACCAACGTAAAGCTGTGCTCGCGGGCATTCGACAAATCAGAAAGGCGAATTGTGCCACCCCATGTGCGTAGGCTGTTTTGTGTCGAGTCTTTGGACATGGATGCGTTCTCCTTGATCGTCGCGCGGTGGTCGTATAAGCCGATTAAAAGGCCAGACGGCACAACGCAAGAGGGGCTTATGCTCAAAACGATGAAGACCAACGGGATGACGACATGGATTGGCGCAGCTGCAAAGGGCGTTTTGATGTTGGCAGGAGCCTTGGCGTTGAGTGCCTGTGTGGCGCAAAATCGCAGTCATGGGTATGTCCCCACTGAAACCGAGCTGTCAGAAATTGTCGTTGGACGTGACACCAAGGATACGGTGCGCGAGGTCATTGGCCTGCCGTTGTCCGAAGGCCTTTTGGCTGATTCCGGTTGGTACTACGTGCGCTCACAATTTCAGACTGTGGGTGCCTTTGCCCCTAAAGAAGTCGACCGTCAGGTTTTGGCCATCTCATTCGACCAAAGAGGTGTGGTGAGCAATGTGGAGCGTTTCGGGCTTGAAAATGGCCGCGTGATCGCGCTGTCGCGCCGCGTGACCACAGCCAACGTGCAAGGCACGACATTCTTGTCACAGCTGTTTGGCAACTTTGGTCAGATCTCGGCAGATCAACTTATTCAATAAACATGGCGTTTCGCGCCTAGCGACGCACATATCACAAAAAACGGCGGCCCCTGTGGACCGCCGTTTTTCGTTTCGTCTTTATGAATTCAGTCGCTTAAACGCGTTCAGTCGTCTTGCGTCGCGTTGTCACTTGGTTCGAACAAAAGCGCCACGCCGTTGATGCAATAGCGGCGTCCCGTAGGTTTTGGCCCGTCTGGAAACACGTGCCCTAAATGCGCGCCGCAATCGTCGCAGTGCACTTCTGTGCGTACCATTCCCAATGAGGCGTCGTGACTTTCGCCGACAGGGGCCGCGTCTTTGGTGGCGTAGAAAGACGGCCAACCACAGTGGCTTTCGTATTTGGTGTCTTGCGTGAACAGCTCAGCGCCGCAACAGACGCAGTGGAATGTACCTGGTGTTTTGGGAAAGCCAGGGTGAGAAAATGCCCGTTCGGTGCCGTGTTCACGAGTGACGCGGTAAGCCTCCGCAGACAACTCTTCTTTCCATTGTGCGTCTGACTTTTGGGCGCCGATTGTGGAGTGTGTTGGTTTTGGGTCGACTGGTGATCCTGCCATGGAGCCTCCTGATCTGAATGTGCGTCTGCCAGTATGTAATGTTTTTTCTTTCGTTCACCAGTGTGCAATTAATTCGCAAGACTTCAACTAAATGTCATCTCTTGTAGACATTGATGAACATGGACATACTCACAGGCGCTTCGCCCGCGTGCGACAACTACAAAAGGCCGTTCTATGTTGAACCTGCGTCAATCTCGGTACACCGTGCGTATCGCATCGGAACGTCATGATATCGAATCCGCGCAACGCCTGCGATACACGGTTTTTGTGGGCGGAACGGGCGCACAGGATACCGAGGACGGGCTGGACGTCGATGATTTCGATGCGCTGTGTCATCATGTTTTGATCGAGGATCGCAAATCGGGTCAGCTTGTGTGCTGCTTTAGATTCTTGGACCTGCAAGATGGAGCTGAAATCGGCAAAAGCTATTCAGCGCAGTACTATGATCTTGATGCCTTGGCGTCTTACAAGGGCCGTATGGTCGAAATGGGCCGGTTTTGCGTGCATCCCGATTGGAAAGACGCAGATATATTGCGGATCGCTTGGGGCGCAATGACGAAGTATGTCGATGACAATGGTGTCGATATGCTGTTTGGCTGTTCCAGTTTTAAGGGCACCGATTGGGCTGTACACGCGGATGCTTTGGCGATGCTCAAACATCGTCATTTGGGGCCGAAGGGGCTTATCCCTCATATTAAGGCGCCTGATGTGTTCAAATTTGCCGCGCGTCTGCGTCGCAAACCCAACGCCAAACGCGCCGCTTTGGCAATGCCGCCGTTGTTGAAAACCTATCTGATGATGGGGGGCTGGGTGTCGGATGATGCAGTGGTTGACCGCGATTTGGGCACGATGCATGTGTTCACCAGTGTTGAAATCAGCGCCATTCCCCCAGCACGCAAACGCCTTTTGCGCAGCGTGGCGGGCTGAACGCGCAATCTCCGTTGACCTTTTGCCCTGAGCGCTTTAGCGGAAGGCCATGGCACGCGCACCCTTACTCCAATTATCCGGCATCTCCCTGACTTTCGGCGGCGATCCCGTATTCGACAACCTTGATCTCGTGGTTCAACAAGGCGACCGTGTCGCGCTTGTCGGGCGCAACGGATCGGGTAAATCCACTTTGATGAAGGTCATGGCTGGCCTGATGGAAGCCGACAAGGGCACACGGGTCATGGGCCCGGGCACCACGGTTGGCTACATGGAGCAAGAACCAAAGATGGACGGGTTCACCACATTGGGTGAGTTTGCGTCCTCTGGCCTTGATCCGATGGAAAGCTACAAGGTCGATATGGTTGCCGAAGGGTTGAAATTTGACCCGCAAGGCTTGATCGCGACTGCATCAGGTGGGGAACGCCGCCGTGCGGCATTGGCCAAGCTTTTGGCGGAAGAGCCAGAATTGATGTTGCTCGACGAGCCGACCAACCACCTTGATATTCAAGCCATCGCGTGGCTCGAAGAAGAACTGAAATCCACGCGCACCGCTTATGTGATTATCTCGCACGATAGGGCGTTCTTGAACCGTTTGACCAAGGCGACGCTTTGGGTGGATCGCGGACAAGTGCGCCGCCAAGAAGAGGGCTTTGAGGCCTTTGAAGTTTGGCGCGACAAGCTGTGGCAGGAAGAAGATGATCAACGTCACAAGCTGAACCGTAAAATCAAAGCCGAAGCGCGTTGGGCCGTCGAAGGCATTTCAGCGCGTCGGACACGCAACCAAGGCCGTGTGCGCGCCTTGCAAGATCTGCGCGCGGAACGTGCGGGCCAAATCAAGCGCCAAGGCACCGCTGCCATGGATCTTGAAGTGTCAGAAGTGTCGGGCAAGCGCGTCGTCGAAGCTTTTGGCGTCGCGAAATCCTTTGGCGATAAGAAAATTCTCAGCAATTTCGATATTAAGATTGGTCGCGGGGATCGCATCGCGTTCGTTGGACCAAACGGCGTGGGTAAAACCACATTGTTGAAAATGCTCACAGGCGAAATTGAACCTGATGCAGGTGAAATTAAGCTCGGCACCAAGTTGGATGTGGCTGTTTTCGACCAAACGCGGTCGAACATCCGCGAAGATCTGACGCTGTGGGAAGCCTTGCTGTCCGAGAAAAACCTCACCGTTTCTGGACGTGCCGATCAGATCATGGTGCGTGGGCATCCAAAACACGTTGTTGGCTACTTGAAAGAGTTCTTGTTCAACGACGCGCAAGCGCGCGCACCTGTTTCTGCCTTGTCAGGTGGGGAAAAAGCGCGGCTTTTGCTGGCGAAAATTATGGCGAAACCGTCCAACCTTTTGGTGCTCGATGAGCCAACCAACGATCTGGACATTGAAACGCTGGATTTGCTGCAAGAACTGCTGACAGACTTCGCGGGCACCGTGTTGCTTGTGTCGCACGATCGTGACTTCATCGACCGCGTTGCCACGCAAACCATCGCGATGGAAGGCGATGGACAAGCGACTGTTTACCCTGGCGGTTGGACGGACTATCAACGTCAACGCAAAGCCACGGCGCAGAAAACCGTTTCCACGGTGAATATGAAGTCCAAGCAAAAGTCCGTCGAGAAACCCGCCGAAGTGGCCGCGCCGCCAAAATCCAAACTGTCCTTTACCGAAAAGCACCGTTTGGAGGCCTTGCCAGCAGAAATAGAACGCATCGAAGCAGAGATTGCAAAACTGGTGGAATTGATGGCCGATCCCGCATTGTTTACGGAGCAGCCAGTCAAATTTGCCAAGGCAACTGAAATGCTTGCAGAGCGGCAATCTGCACTTGAAGCGGTTGAGCTAGAGTGGATGGAGCTTGAAGAGCGAAATCTAGCCGAATGACCTTTGAAATCGGCCAGAAATGGCCGATTTTTTTGTTGAGAGACGCGTCGTCGCACAGGGTTTGTGCGCTGGTGCGAGGATCAATTTTATCTCACGAACGTGTGAATGAAGTCTCTCTAGTTAGTTGAATTTAAATACATATCTCCGATTCATTGCAGCGACAGGCACAACGCCTTTGCGCAAAGACAGTGACCTCAAAGATGAGGCGCAATGGAGATGAAAATGCAAAAAATCAAACTCGTTCTGACATCAGTATCAACTTTGGCTTTGGCGGTCCCAGCCTTTGCTGGCAGCCCTGAGCCGGCCATGATGGACGCGCCCGTTGCAGTTGCTGCAGCACCTGTTGTTGCCGCTTCTGGCGCAGACTGGACAGGCTTTTACGGTGGTGTGACTGCAGGCTATGGCTACGGCGCTGATGCCGCTGATGATGTCGACGATGTGACTTACGGCCTGTTTGGCGGCTACACAAAAGACCTTGGCGACTGGGTTTTGGGTGGCGAACTTGAATACACACAAACGGATTTGGAAGAAGGCGAATTTGCACTTGAGGACATGACCCGTTTGAAACTGCGCGCAGGCTACGATTTGGGTGACGTTGTTTTGTACGGTATCGTTGGTGCAAACTACGCAAATGCAACAATCGATGGCACCGATTACTCTGACACGGGTGTGAGCTACGGTGTCGGCGCCGACTATTCTTTGACCGATGCTCTGGTCGCTGGTTTTGAAGTGTTGCAGAACGACTTTGATGAATTCGACGACAGTGGTGCAGATCTATCCGCCACAACAGTTGCTGCGAAAATCGCGTACAGATTCTAAAATAGTCGGAGGCGGATTAAGCCTTCAGACTGCAAGCGCCCTCGGTTCCTAGAACACGAGGGCGTTTTTCTATGTAGCACTTGAATTTATGTGAGAAAAACTAGGTAAAGACGTGGCGCAAGTGAAAGCGTTCGGGATTATTACAGGCGGGTACAATGAAGATCATTTTGGGATTGGTATGCGTCCTAATTCTGGCTGCACAGGGCTATGTGCGACTGGCGCCGATGCGTGCAAAAGATTGGCACGTCGATCCGTTCACCGCCGAAGCCCCCAAAGACATTGGTGTGCTGGAACGTTTTGCATCGCAAATGAGCTTAGAAGACACCATTGATGCCCATCACTCCATCGCGCAAAACACGCCCCGCACCACAGTTTTGGCGGGCACACCACAAGACGGGTGGGTTTCCTATGTCACGCGCTCTCGGTTTTGGGGGTTCCCCGATACGACTACAATTGCGGTACGTGACGCCGCGGGCGAAACTGAAGTCGCGATTTTGGCGCGCGCGCGTTTTGGGACAAATGATTACGATGTGAACGCCCAACGTGTTGCTGCTTGGCGGGCCGCAGCGGGGCTTTGAGCGGGCAAACTGGCGATTTTCATGCGTCTACGCCTCTGGCCTCTTGACCCTAAGCCCTTGAGAGGGCAACACGTCTGACATGATACCAGAAGAACGCCTCCACCAAATCACTCAGCGCTTTGAGTTTATCGAAGCCTCCATGTCGACCGGCGAGGGCGATATCGTTGCGCTTGGCCGCGAGTACGCCGAGCTGCGCCCAGTTGTCGAACAGGTCCGCAACTACATTCAGGTCGTGCAAGATATCGAAGACGCGAAAGCGATGCTCGATGATCCCGACATGAAAGAGCTGGCGGAACTTGAGCTGCCGGAACTCAATGCGCAGTTGCCTGTGATTGAAGAGGCGTTGCAGATTGCGCTTTTGCCCAAAGACGCGGCTGACAACGGCTCTGCTATTTTGGAAATCCGTCCTGGGACTGGTGGCGACGAAGCCGGTCTGTTCGCAGGCGATTTGTTGCGGATGTACCAGCGCTATGCTGAGCTGATGAACTGGAAATTCGACATCATTGAATTGTCTGAGGGCGATCTTGGTGGTGTGAAATCCGTGACGGCCAACGTGGTTGGCGATGGTGTGTTTGCACGGATGAAATTCGAATCTGGCGTACACCGTGTACAGCGTGTGCCTGAAACCGAAAGTGGCGGACGGGTGCATACTTCTGCGGCCACTGTGGCTGTGTTGCCAGAAGCGAAAGACGTCGACATCGACATTCAACCCAACGATATTCGTATTGATACCATGCGGGCCTCTGGCGCCGGTGGTCAGCACGTGAACACCACCGATTCCGCCGTGCGTATCACGCACTTGCCGACAGGTATTATCGTTGTTTCTGCAGAAAAATCGCAGCACAGAAACCGCGAAATCGCGATGAACGTGCTTAAGGCGCGGCTGTATGATGCGGAACGTCAAAAAATTCATGATGAACGCTCTGCGGATCGTAAGTCGCAGGTTGGTTCAGGTGATCGCTCTGAACGCATTCGCACCTATAATTTCCCGCAAGGGCGTATTTCCGATCACCGGATCAATCTGACGCTTTACAAGTTGGATGCGATCATGGGCGGGGAGTTGGATGAAATCATCGATGCGTTGATTTCCGATCATCAAGCCACGCTTTTGGCTGAAATGGGGCAGTAATGAACGACAGCACGCCGCGAACCGTCCAGAGTGTTTTGGTCTGGGGCACGCGCTGCTTGTCTGAGGCGGGCATCGAAGGCGGCGCGCGAGATGCTCGTCTATTAATGGCGCATGCTTTGGATGTAGATCCCAGCCGGATCACATTGGTTGCGCCCGACCCTCTGCCAGATGAAAAAGCCAAAGCTTTTGAAGCAATGATTGCGCGCCGTGTCGCCCGTGAACCGGTCAGTCACATTTTGGGACGGCGTAACTTTTATGGTCGTGATTTTGTCGTCACGCCTGACGTTTTGGACCCACGCCCTGAAACTGAAATTCTGATTTCTGAGACGCTCAAACGCCCGTTTTTTTCCGTTCTCGATATGGGCGTTGGATCTGGCGCCATCTTGCTCACATTGCTGGCGGAACAGCCATTGGCCAAAGGGCAGGGCAGTGACTTGTCTGCGCAAGCACTTGCAGTCGCGCGCGCGAATGCCGATCATCTTGGCGTCGCAAAACGTGCCCGATTTGTACAGTCCGATTGGTTTGAGGCCATCGAAGGTCGCTTTGATTTGATTGTGTCAAACCCGCCATATATCGCCTTGAGCGAAATGCCGGCCCTGTCGCCAGAACTGGCGCATGAGCCACGCATGGCGCTGACGGACGAGGCCGATGGGCTTGAGGCTTACCGTATCATCACCGCAGGCGCCGCCGCGAAATTGACGCCACGGGGACGGATTTTTCTTGAAATCGGTCCAACGCAAGGCGAGGCCGTTGCTGGCATGCTGCTCACCCACGGGTTCAAAGCCGTGCGCGTGGTTTCGGATCTGGATGGCCGCGACCGCGTGGTGTGCGGTGTTGCGACCAGTTCGATTTCAAGCGATTGACCCCTAGGCGAGTGACGGGGCCCAAAACCGGCCATAAATGACAAATTTTAAGTGGAATTGGGCGAAAATGGCGTGGTTTTGAACAAAACGGCTTGTAAAAATCTGCCAGTCATGTTTACTCACTTTAGCGAAGGATGGGATTGGTTCCCCCTCGCAGTCACCCAAAACTCTGCTGGTGCTTATCTTGGATCCCTTGGACCCAATGCACGCTTAAGCAGCGTTACGGGCCAGTTTATAGGCCACATTTTAGGCAAGCCGGGCCAAAGATCCGGCGCAAATAGGCGCGAAAGTCAAAACATATGAGATCTTCGAAAAATCGTTCGCGGTCAAAGTCGAACAATCGCAACAACAACCGCTCTGGAGCGAATATCGTCAACCGCACGTTTGACAGCTCTGGTCCAGAGGGCAAAGTGCGTGGCACACCGCAACAGATCATCGAAAAATACAACCAATTGGCACGCGATGCGCAATTGAACAATGATCACGTGGCTGCTGAGAACTTCCAGCAGCACGCTGAACATTACACGCGTCTGCTTGGTGCGGCGCAAAAAGAAATTGAAGCGCAACGTGAACAGCAAGAGCGCGAACAACAAGCACGTCGTGAGCGTCAAGAGGCAGAGCGTCTCGAACGCGCAGAGCGCCAACAAGAACGCTCTGAACGTCAAGACGCAGATGGTCAAAACCGTAATGAGCGTGGCGATCAACCGACACGGTCCAATCGACCAGCACGTCGTCCGCGCAAAGATCACACTGAGCAACCTCAAGCTGCTCCATTGCCGGGTGAGGGCGAACAGCCTGATATCGTGTCAGCACCTGCCGCGATTGTGGAACCGGCTGGTGTGGCTGAAACGGGACTTGTCGAAACCCCTGAGGAAGCGCCAAAGCCAAAACGTGCCCGTGCCCCGCGCAAACCACGTGCCCCGCGCGCCCCTAAAGCTGACGCTCCTGTTTCTGAGGCCAAATCAGAAGCGCCAGAACCAGCTCCGTCTGGCGATGCGCCTGAGGCTGCTGAATAGGGCAATATCCAAAAGTCCAAACAAAACAAAACCCGCCAGTCCGGCGGGTTTTTTTGTGATCTCAAATGGATGATCTGCGTGTTACATGATGGCGATTTATGCTTTTGCTACTTCGCGCGCCAAGGCGCACCATCCTTCTAGCGGCACTTGCTCTGCACGGTCCGTTGGTTTGATGCCCGCAGCATTGAGATAATCCTCAATGTCGGGTTTTACGCCCTTCAACGACGCACGCAGCATTTTGCGACGTTGGTTAAATCCAGCGGCGACAATCCGTTCAAGAACCTTGGCGTCAGCTTCGAACCGAGGTTTTTCCAAGGCTTCAAAATGCACGACTGCGGAATGAATTTTTGGCGGTGGTGTAAAGGCTTCAGGCGGCAATTCCATCACAAGACGCGGATTGGTGCGCCATTGGCTGAGAATTGCAAGACGTCCGTAAGTTTTGTTGCCCGGTTTGGCAACAATGCGGTTGGCCACTTCGCGTTGGAACATCAAAGTCAATGAGGCCCAGTAGGGCGGCCATGTCGGTGGCGTCAACCAACGGATCAACAGCTCTGTGCCCACGTTGTACGGCAGGTTCGATACAATGCGCACTGGCGCTGTAAGCTGCTCAAGCGGATTGATCTCCAACGCATCGGCATTGATTACTTCCAAGCGGCCGGGGTAGGCATCGGAAATTTCGGACAACGGCCCCATCGCGCGACTGTCTTTTTCAACGGCCAAAACCTTACGTGCGCCTTCGGCCAACAAACCACGGGTAAGACCACCAGGGCCGGGGCCGACTTCGAGCACATCACATTTGGTCAAGTCACCAGCTTGGCGGGCAATCTTGGACGTGAGATTGAGGTCGAGCAAAAAGTTTTGCCCCAATGATTTTTTCGGCACCAAATTGTGCGCTTGAAGAACCTCACGCAGGGGCGGGAGCCCATCGAAACTTGTCATGTATTGGATCCTCGGGCACTGCGAGTGGCCATATCCCAAGCCATATCAAGTGCTGCAATAAGAGATGTGGGATTGGCAATGCCTTGACCTGCAATGTCCATCGCCGTGCCGTGATCGGGCGAGGTTCGAATGAACGGCAGGCCGAGCGTCACATTGACACCGCTATCGAAATCGATGGTCTTAATCGGGATCAAAGCTTGGTCATGATAGGCACAAATGGCCACGTCGTAGCTTTGACGGGCACGGGCGTGAAACATCGTGTCAGGGGGCATTGGACCTTTGAGATCAAAGCCTTCGCTTTGCAATGTTTTGATCAGGTCTTCCATCCAGTCCAGCTCTTCAGTGCCCATGGCGCCGCCTTCACCCGCGTGCGGGTTAAGTCCCGCGATGGCGATGCGCGGCGCGGTGATGCCCCAATGGTGGGTGAGATCGTGGGCTGTGATGCGAATTGTCGATTCAAGAAGCTCGGCTGTAAACTGTTGGGGCACGTCGCTCAGCGCGATATGGATGGTCGTTGGCACAACCCGCAACTCTGAACAGGCGAGCATCATCACAACGTGGTCGGTATTTCCAAGTGCCGCGAGATATTCAGTGTGCCCAGGATAGGCAAAATCCGCGCCGTCTTTCAGAATTTTCTTATGGATTGGAGCCGTACACATCGCACTGGCTTGTCCGGATTGAACAAGTTCGGCGGCGCGGGCAATCACGTCGATCACGCCTTGAGCATTGGCGTAATTTGCGTGGCCTGGTTCAGCAGGTGCTGCGAATTCGTGGCACAGCACGGGCAACAGACCATGCGGAACGTCATGGGCCTCGGTTGGCTGTTTTATTTCAACGAAAGGTGTGCCGACGGGTAAATGCCGCGGATCGCCGATCCAGAAAAATGGCACGCGCCCCTTCATCAAATGCGCGGCCTTGATGGCGATTTCAGGGCCTACACCTGCGGGTTCGCCGCAAGTCAGCGCAACGGGTGCGATCTGTGTCATTTGCGCAAAATTGTCGCGTCAGCCCGCAACTCGGCCAATAGGCTTTCAGCCATCGAACCAATCGCCGCACTTTGCAGATTGGCTCGCACAGCGTCACGATCAGCATCGGCGGTTTTTTCAAACGCGCGGTTGCAGAGCATCAAGAACACCAATGTTTGACCGTTCGAGCGCGTCAACGCGACCGAACTTTCGCCGGGATCAAGCTGCGCTAGCTCTTTGGCAACATCCGTTGGGATATCATTTGCCGCAAGCGTGTCGATGTCCAAGACTTCAGCTGGCTGGTTTTTTGCAATGCCGTAGAGATCATCGCATGTGTCAACACGTGCGCGTATTTTGGCAGCCGCGGCCAGCGCGGCCTCGCTGCGCCCACCATCAATGTAATAGGCAGCATACTCAATTGAGGATGCGTTGGGGGTCGGTGCGTCAATTTCGGACAAGCCACGCAGTTGGAAAATGCCCACGGCATTTCCTGTAAACAATGGTTCGGAAATGCCACCCGGCTTAAGTGTGGTGGCCGCGACACGCAACGGTCCAGGTAGATTGCCCAACGGGGCTGGTGTCATACGGCCAGAAACCTCACGGCTTGGCGCGACAGAATACTGGCGGGCGGCGGCTGCAAAGGCAGCAATTGTTGGGTTGGCTGCAATTTGTTTTGCCAAACGTTCCGATTCTGCGCGTTCGCGGTCATTTCGAGCGGGTAGAAAAATTTCAGACATCGAGACCAATAAGCCGCCAGAGGGGCCATTGTCGCGCAAAGCGCGGTCGATGTCGGCTTCGCTGACAGAGACGCGTGACGCGAAACGAGCGCGCGCATAGTCACGCCACGCCAATCCTGAAATGATAAAGTCACGAAACGTTTCCTGTGACACGCCATTCTGGCTCAAAAGGCCTAAGAATTGTTCAGTTTCGAGGTCGCCGCGTGTCGCGAATTCAGCGATGCCTGCGGCAATGGCGTCTTCACTTGGCACGATGTTGGCCCGACGCGCAATCTCACTTTTGAGGCGATCGTCGATCAACGCGTCAAGGGCCGCGTCCTGTGAAGCACCTCCGCCCAAAAGCGTCATCATTTGCATGCGCTGCTGCAATTCAAAAGCGGTTACAACAGAGTCATTCACTTGCGCGACGGGCGCAAAAAGGTTTTGCGCTTGAGCTGTCACAAACGAACCGCCAAATGGCAGGACAGAAATGCATGCGGCTTTCACAATGCGTGTGATCTGCAGTCGAATTGTATTAACTTTCATTCCAGCCCTCGTAACTTTTTGGGGTCAACGCGTCATTCATAGGTGCTTTTCGCGTGGGGGCCAAGCGACCAATTGGCTCCAAGCGCTTATTGGCTAAAGACCGCAAGACCCCAGTTTAGAAGATTTTGACTTTCCAAAGGCGCCAAATCCAATTGAAATTGAATAGTTCAATGTGGGATCCAGTGCCGCTGTGTCGGTGTAACGCCGCGAAACGCCCAAGTTGACGCGGGCGCATTCGTTTGAGTATTCCAATCCGAGTTGTGCTGTTGCCGCACGTGCTTGTTCAAAATCGTAGCGATAGCTTGCAGAGGCCGTCCAATCTTGGCCAAGTTTGAACGTGCTGTTGAGTTTGAGCTCGGACAGATCTTCATCCCGATTTTCGTCAACGTCCGCCTGCACATAAGAATGCGCCACGCCCAAGCTGTAGTTTGTGCGAATAAGATCTAGACGCGTTTCCCATTTGTTTGGCGCGAGATCATTGTCGAGCAAGGCCCGACTGGTGATGTAATAGTTGCCGGGCAATTGCGCATATATGTCAACTAAGATGTCTGAGGACTGTCCTGAAAGCCCAGACGCCGTCGTATAATTGGAATCCGCATTTTGTGAGAGTATGCGACCAAAGGTCAGCCCGTAAGATCCGCGCGCGCTCTGATGCGCAAGTTTCATCCCCAAAGTTCCGCGTAGGCCGTTCCCGCGTCGATCGCTGCCCGGGTACTGCGGTGTGTCCAAAAAGTTACCGGAGTCAAATTCGGTCAATCTACTGTCCGTATTTGGGACATCGCCGCCATAACTCTGTGCCCATGACACTTGAACAATTGGTTCAATCGTCTGATGGGCGCCGGCGTTTGTGACGCGTTGCAATGGATAAGACAGGCGCAGTTTTGCTTCGGGGGTCACACGCCCGACAAGCGCGTCAAAGGTCGAATTCTGCCCAATGGAATAGGCGTCAAGAGACGTAGCCGCCATTGCATCAAGACGTAGACCGCCAGCAATAATTGCACTGTTTTGCCAGCCAGCTTCGACACTGGTCCGAAACACATCCATACCTTCGATGTCTGTGGATGACGTCCGGTGAGACCCTGCAGCCGAGAGTTCTATCCAAGCCGTTCCGCCAATCGTTTGCGGCGAAAAACGATATTCATACATTGCGTCGCCCAACAGAAATGGGAGGGTGTCTTCAATGTCAATTTCAGATTCCCGAAACGAGCGAATGTGAATAATTTGCGCTTCAAACGCATTGTCTGCACGGTACCGTTCAAGCCACACCCGAGACGGCAGGCGGTCTCGGTCATAGATTTCGTAATCCAGTAGGTAGGAAATGTCAGAAACTGTTCGCAGATCTAGTCCAAACTCTAAATCGTTGCCCACATCCCAAGTACTGTTGGCAAAGAGATACCCGCGCGTGTAATCGCGCGTTTCGTCTTGGGTGATGGCCCCATTGACCTCGAGCGAGCCATTATAAAACTGTTGTCTGTAACGCAGATCAACCGACCGCGTACGGGTTGAAATATACGGCGAAATGGTGAGGTCTTTGTGATCCCCCAATGCAACGAAATATGGCACTTGAATGCCGACCCCAAGGGTCGAGCTATTGCGCAAAATGGGGATCATAAACCCCGTTGCGCGTTCTAGCGTTGGATCCGGCAACCGCAGCCGTGGTAGGTAGAAGACGGGGACGTCCCAAAGACGAAACTGAGCGTTTGTGAAATAGATCTGTCGTGTTTCGCTGTCGTGAACGACTTCTTTCGCCCGAATTTGCCACAGCGGCGTAGGGGAGCCTTCGCACACTTTACAAGTTGAGCTGACAGTCCGCGCCAAGCGTGTGTAACGGCCATCCACGCGTTCCATACTCGCGGCAGCGAGTTGGAATTGTTGATCGATGACCAAACGTGCTGACGTCAAAATACCATCGCGCAGATCAGAACTGAGTTCAGCAGCGGAGGCCAACACCACGGTGTTATTGCCGCTTTGGCTCAAGTGAATTGGTCCTTCAATCGTCAGCGCACCGGATGCGCGGTCATACAAAATGCGCTGTGCTGTGAGGCGGATGTCACCTTGAAGCACCTCGATGTTGCCTGTCGCAACCAACTGGGTGCCTTTGAAAGTGACAGAATCGGCCAGCAAGGATGTGCTTTGAGCAGCCGCGTCTTGTGCGACAGGACGGGCTTGAAGTGCATTTTGCGCAGACGACACTGACGGCAAAGCTGTTAGGCAGGCCACGGTGCATGCGAAAACACTCTTCCGAAACCCAATCGCAAATTTGCGTGTGTCTGTGCGGCGATCTGTGCTGACGGCGCCGATAGTTTGGGTCGAAGGCATGTTCACCCATCCTCCAAATGTAGTAATCGCGCGATTGAAGCGAGTATGACGGCGACGGGTGGGGCCCATGCCGCAAGCGCAATCGGTATTTCACCGTTGTCTCCAAGGATCGAGGCAAAATTGCGCAAAAAGAAGAATGCAAAGGCAAGGAGCAATGCAATCACCACCAAAGTTGCGGTATTCCCAGAACGGGTGTGCTGCATCGTAAACCCAGCGCCGATCAGCATCATTGCAACCAAGGTCAGCGGAAGCGCCAATTCGGATTGAAGCCACATTTTGTAGCTACGGGCAGAAAACCCAGAACTTTCCAACCGATTAATAAAGCTGGGAATTTTCCAAATAGGAACCGCAGAGGGCGTCCCAAAAGTATCTTGGATCTCGCTCAAGGTGAGCGACGTTGGCAGTTCCAATTCCACAAGCGTTTCAGCTTGGGCTTCTGGGTTGCCAGTCGTTCCGAGAGCCCACCTTTTTGCGTTTTCGATTTTCCAATGCCCAAGCTGCAAATGCGCGCTTTGTGCTTCCAGTCTGAACGATGGCATCCCCGTTGTGTCGAACCCCAAAAAGGTCACATCAAAGAGGCTGGAGCCATTAAAATTTGTCTGGCTTGCGCGGATCACAACCTGTCCGGTTTCGTCCCCCTGACGCAGCCAAAGCCCTTCTTCAGAAACGGAAAAGGCTTGTGTCTTTTGATTCAGGTATTTGGCTTTGTTTTGGTCAAATTCATACGAGGCCGCCGCGACCAATGGGTTCAAAACGGCAACAACCAAAACTCCGACCAAAAAAGAAACAATAAGAGGCGCAATCAAAGCTTTCATCGCAGACCGACCGGCCGCGCGGGTCACAACCAATTCTGACGAGCGCGCAAGGCCCAAGAACAAAACCAAAGTTGAGATGATCATGATAATTGGAAATATTTTGTACAGCGTGAAAGGAATCTTGAGCAGCGACAAGTAAAGCAGGGTCAAAAGCGACAAATTGGCTGATCCAAAAATTCTTATTTGTTCGATCATCTCGATCATCAAAATAAGAAGCGTCAGAATGCCAGCCACGGTCAACAGCGCGCTCAAGGTTCGCCGCGCGAAATACATGTGCAACTTCATTGGGGCGCCTCCGACTTACGGTGCAGCATGGTGCGCCATTTCTTCGGGTCCGCGGCATATGTCAAAAGCAGTCCGGTCACGCCAAGACCCGTCAAAATGGACGCATACAGCAGGGGCCAGTTTTCAAGCGCGCGTCGCGCTGCTGAAATGCCCGCACTGTCGACTGATTTGACAACAACCAACAAAGTAAATGCGAGGAAAATCTGCCGCCAAAGACCAAACCGCGAAAAGCCACCTGCGATCAGGGCGCCAAAACCAATAAGTGGCGCGACAAGTGCAAGCATCGCCCGCGCAGTTCTCTCATGGATGGTTTTTCGAATGGTTAGGACAGTGTCGGGTGCCGTTTGTCCTGCACCGACGCCAGACGCTTGTAAAAGGTCAAAAGTCGTTCTGGCTTTCAAGGGCCGAGCGGGCGTTTGGGTTTCGCCAAAAAATTCCCCCAAACCATAGGCAAAACTGTCAAACGTTGTGACGGCCAACTTTGTGGTGGTCAAGTTGTAGTTGTGAGACTCTCCGTCGAACATCAACAAAACGGGCCCCTCATTGTCTTTGATGATGAGTGCCCGTTGTGCTAGGAAAAATACGCGGTTTTTATCTGATCGGTTGTCTGAGAGAAAAATATCGAGCAATTCTCCCGCTGGTGAAATTTCGCGCACATAAAAGGTTAAACCTTTGGTTGGGTGGATAAATGTGCCCTCTGTCAGCAGCTTGGATGTGACGTCACGCGACATTTCATCCTTGCGTAGTGTGAGTTCTCTTTCCGCCATTGGACCAATGACATGGGTAAGTGCGGCGACCATAAACGTGACCAGAACGCCAAAAATCAACACAGGACGCGCCAATCGCCATGGGCTAAATCCTGCGGCTTGCACGACAACCAATTCAGATTCTGAGCTCATGCGATTGATGGCAAAAACGGTGGCAATAAAGGCTGTGATCGGCAACACATCCGCGATGATCGTTGGCAGCCCAAGTGTGCTCACCCGAAGGAACATTGTGATGGATTGCCCGTTGCCCATCATTGTGTCTAACAAAATCACGGCTTTGTTGACCCAAAAGACCAAAACGAGGATGAGCGAGAACAGACCAAACAAAAGCAAAAGCTGGTGCAGCATGTATTTGTCGAATCTACCCAAAACGGACCTCGTGACGTGTCTACTTCACAGCAGTTTATAGTCACAACTCTATGTCCGAAACCCATAATGCGCCGATATATTGGGTGGCAGCGGCACTCCGCACAGATTAGCGATGCCACAGGCACTGGCAAAGCGCGTCAAGGATCGCTACCTATTGGGAAATAGACATGTGAAAGGCCGCAGGTGCCGTCACGTTTAACATGAGCCGAACAGGAGCCTCCTATGACAACACCAGCCACTTTGACGGTGATTGAAACCAATTTGGACACCATCGAAACTGCGCAAGGGCGCGTTGCTGTGATTGTGCCAGCAGATGGCAAAATGTCCGCACCTGCACGTCGCGTGAACCGGCTGACAAAAGGAGCGTTGAAGCGCTTCATTGAAAGCGACGCGTTTGAAAAACTCAGCGAAGGCAGCGCGCAGGATCTTGCGTTTCCTGTCGGACTGGCGGCGGAAGCCTTGCAGATCGTTAAACTGTCTCGTTCAGCCCAAACACAATTGGCGCGCAAAGCGGGCGCTGCGATTGGGGCGGCTTTGGGCAAAAAGGACGTTCTGGTCTTGGCTGGCCCAACACGACGTGTCTCTGACGTGGCGCTTGGCGCGCTGCTCAAAGCCTATGCGTTCACCGATCACAAATCCGAAGGCCCCGCCAAAGACGTGCCCACGGTGACGGTTGCGACCAGCAAGCCGGAAGACATTGATGTTGCTGGTGTGACAGCTTTGGCCGATGGCGTGTTCTTCACCCGCGATCTGGTTTCAGAGCCGGCGAATGTTCTCACTACTACCGAATTTGCCAATCGCCTTAAAGACTTGAAAAGCCTTGGTGTTGAGGTTGAGGTGCTTGAAGAAGACGCCCTCGAAGAGCTTGGTATGCGCACGTTGCTGGCTGTTGGCCAAGGTTCGCGCAGCCCCTCCAAAGTTGTTGTGATGCAGTGGAAAGGCGGCAAAGACGAAGCGCCGCTGGCTTTGGTCGGCAAGGGCGTTGTCTTTGACACCGGCGGTATTTCCATCAAACCGGCTGGCGGCATGGAAGATATGACCATGGACATGGGCGGCGCTGGCGTCGTCTCTGGCGTGATGAAAACACTGGCCCTGCGCAAAGCGCCCGCCAATGTCGTGGGGCTTGTGGGCTTGGTCGAAAACATGCCGGACGGGAATGCCACACGTCCCGGCGATGTGATCAAATCCATGAAGGGCGACACTGTCGAGATCATCAACACCGACGCCGAAGGGCGCATGGTTCTGTGTGATGTCATGTGGTACACGCAAGAGCGGTTTGAGCCACGTGGCATGATCGACTTGGCCACTTTGACGGGGGCGATTATCGTCGGTCTCGGCCATGAAAACGCTGGTGTTTTCTCGAATGATGATACTTTGTGCAACGCATTCTTGAAATCCGCCAAAGTCGAAGGCGAGGGCGCGTGGCGCATGCCGTTGGGACAAGCCTATGACGATCAATTGAAATCCCACATCGCTGACATGAAAAACGTTGGCACGCGGGCAGGTGGCTCGATCACCGCGGCCCAATATCTACAGCGCTTCGTTAAAGAAGGCACACCTTGGATTCACCTCGACATCGCGGGTGTGGCCTCCGTGAAAGCGCCAACAGACCTATCGCCCAAAGGCGCAACCGGCTGGGGCGTTTTGGCGCTCAACCGTTTGGTGGATGACCTGATGCCAACTGAAGAGGCCTAAGACAATGGGAGCGGTTTACTTTTACCATCTGACACGCGATCCAATCGAGGTGACCTTGGCCATATTGGCTGAAAAGTCTCTCGGTGCTGGGTGGCGCGTTGAAGTGCGTGGCCGCTCCGATGCTCAATTGAAATCCCTCGATGCCGCATTGTGGCAGCGCGAGGGGTTTCTACCGCATGGCCTTGCGGGCAGCCCTCATGACAAAGATCAACCGATTTTGCTTACCACACAAGCGGGCGGCAATGATGCAACTTGCATCATGTGTGTTGACGGTGCTGATCTGACGCCCGAAGAAATTGCGGCCGCAGATCGGTGTTGTATTTTGTTCGACGGTCAAAATGCGGCAGCACTTGAACACGCGCGCGGACAGTGGAAACGCCTCACGGACGCAGGTGCGAGCGCACAATATTGGTCGGAAGACAGCGGAAAATGGCAAATGAAGGCGCAGCATCCAAAGCCTGAAGAGTAAACTAAATCAACGCGTTAAGATGATTTTATCACGTAAGATCTCAATCTTTTCAAACCGCTGCAAATACTCCATCCCAAGCAGAGACCCAAACAAATCCCCGTCGGTGACATAGGCGCGAACATTGCTGTCTTGAATGCCACCGATGTTCAGTGTTTCAATATTGACCAATGCGGTTCTTACCGCGCCGTTGGCGGTTTGTGCGACGCCCGTATAGGCTTTTTCATCAATTGCGACGCCTGCTTTTTCTGCATCGCTATGGGACAAAACGATGGTTGAGGCGCCTGTATCGACCAAAAATCGAATGTTTTTCCCATTGATTTTGGCAACCAAGTTGAATTGCCCATTGGCGTCTTTGGGGACTTCAAAAACTCCGTTTCCATGGGTGATTTGCACGGGCGCGAGGCGTGGTGCAACGTCTTGCCAAAGCCCATAGCCAGCCATAATACCAATAAAAATCAACGCCCATAAAATGACATGCCGCAGCATTTGTCCCAGCGCGCGCCGATAGCTCACCAGCGTATAAAACGCTACTGCGCCCAGTAGAATTGCCAAATACAAAAAACGTGCTGTGTCAAAATCTTCCATACCCTATAGATAGGGCCGCTGGAGATAGATGTCAGTAGGGCAACGCCCCAACTTCGCGCAAACCGTCCAAAATGAACTGAATGGATAGGGCTGTCAGCAGCATGCCCAAGATGCGCGTGACGACATTGACGCCAGTTGGGCCCAGCGCTTTCTCCAACAATCCGCCCATGACGAACAGCATCAAAGCGATCAACAAAACGGACGCCAGTACAGCGAAAACGGAAAGAAATCCAATAGTTGTGTCGGTTTGTCCGGTCAACAAAATCATTGATGCGATCGCGCCTGGCCCTGCAATCAGTGGCGTGGCCAGTGGAAACACGGACGGGTCGTCTTCAGAAATGTCAGGTTGTGAAGCCTGATCTTCGCGCCGTTTGGAGCGACGTTCAAACAACATGTCGAGCGCCGTCAAAAACAACAAAAGACCGCCTGCAATGCGAAATGCAGCCATCGAAATGCCGGCGAAGCCCAACACGGCTTCACCAAAGAACCCAAACAAGACAAGAATACCAAAGCCGATGGTGATAGCCCGCACCGCAATTGCACGGCGCGCCTTTGCATTTGATCCAGCCGTCAGCGCCACAAACAATGGCATCAAGCCGATTGGGTCAATGATGACAAAAAGCGTAAAAAACGCCGTGATCAAAAACTGCAGGTCCACGTTACTTTTCGGCTTTCTCTAGTTTTTCCAATGCGGTCATCCAAAGCTCTTCCGCGCGATCTTTCGCTTCACAAACTTCGTTGTACTTCTTTTGCCACATGACCGCTGAAGGCTTGTCTTCATAAAGGGCAGGGTCCGCCAATTTGATTTCAAGCTTTTTGGCCATATCGTTGATTTTGGTCATGCGTTGTTCACATTTGCGCGCATCAGACCGCAATGCAAGGATTTCGTCACGTGTGTAAACCCGCGCCGCCTTGGTCGCCGTTTTGGCTTTGGACTTTGACTTGGCCTTCGGATTCTTATCGATTTTGCTTTTCTCATCCCCTTGCAGCAATGTCTTGCGATAGGTATCGAGATCTTCCTCGTAAGGGCTGACACGGCCATCTTTGACCAACCACAAACGATCCGCCACCAAGCTGAGCAAGTGCATATCGTGCGTGACCAAAATCACCGCACCGGAGTAGGCCGTCAAAGCCTCAACAAGGGCTTCGCGGCTTTCAATATCAAGGTGGTTGGTCGGCTCATCAAGGATCAACAAATGCGGCGCATCGAGTGTCGCCAAAAGCAAAGACAATCGCGCTTTTTGACCACCAGACAAGCGCCCAACTTCGGTGTCTGCTTGATCTGCACCCAGACCAAAGCTGGCGAGTTTCGCGCGCAGTTTCGGACCGAACACACCAGGCATTGCTGGCGCAAGGTGCTGTAGTGGCGTTTCGTCGAAGTTCAACTCTTCCACTTGGTGCTGCGCAAAGAAACCGATGCGCAACTTGTTGTGACGATTGATTTTTCCGCCCATTGGCTCAAGCGCGCGAGACAGAAGTTTCGACAGGGTCGATTTGCCTTCGCCGTTGCGCCCGAGCAATGCGATGCGGTCGTCTTGGTCAATACGCAGATCGAGTTTGCCCAAAATCTGTTTGCCGTCATAGCCAACAGCCGCACCTTCCATGTTGATGATGGGGGGCGATAGTTCTTCGGGCTCAGGAAAGGTGAATACCACGCGCGCCGCATCTTCGGGGGCGGTGATTTTATCCATCTTTTCAAGCATTTTCACACGTGATTGCGCTTGCTTGGCTTTTGAAGCCTTGGCCTTAAATCGGTCCACAAAGCTTTGCAAATGTTCGCGCGCAGCGTCCTGCTTTTTCGCTGCAGCCGCTTGAACCGCACGCTTGGCGGCGCGGGTTTTGGCAAAATCATCATAGCCGCCCGCATAGAGCGTCAACTTTTTGCTTTCGAGGTGCACAATGGAGTTCACAGCGCGGTTCAACAGCGCGCGGTCGTGCGAGATCAGCAATACAGTGTGCGGGTAACGGCCCAAGTAGTTTTCAAGCCACAGCGCGCCTTCAAGGTCGAGGTAGTTGGTCGGCTCATCGAGCAGCAAAAAGTCAGGCTGCGAGAACAAAACACCCGCCAAAGCCACACGCATCCGCCAGCCGCCAGAAAAGGCGGAGCAGGGCATGTAGATTTCTTCTTCGGTAAATCCAAGACCACGCAGCAACGATGCCGCACGTCCTTCGGCACTCCATGCATCGATATCGGCCAGCCGTGTCTGGATTTCCGCGATGCGCATCGGGTCGGTCGCCGTTTCAGATTCGATCATCAATGCGGCGCGTTCTTTGTCTTCGGCCAAAACCGTATCAAGCAAAGACACCTCGTTGCCGGGCACTTCTTGGGCCACGCCACCGATTTTGGCGCGCGAAGGCAATTCGATAGATCCGGTTTCTAAAACCAGTTCGCCGCGCAGCAATTTGAACAGGGTGGATTTCCCCGCGCCATTGCGTCCGACAATACCAACCTTGTGACCGGTCGGGATCGTGACTGTTGCGTTTTCAAAAAGGGTGCGACCCTCTACCGAATATGTGATGTCGTGGATTTTAAGCATGCCAGCCGCTTATCAGGGCAAATGCAGGCGGTCTAGGGGGATTGATTGCTTGCAAGAGCTTTTCATACGCCAATTCCAAAATGAGCCAAACAGATGTGCAACAATCGCTTTCCAAACCCGTCCTTGCGTGCTAATCGGCGCGCAATCTTGGAAGTGCGGCGTGATCGTATCTCCAAATGGCATTAACCGTTTTTACAGGAGCTACATCATGGCTATCCAACGTACATTCTCTATCATCAAACCAGACGCCACAAAACGTAACCTTACAGGTGCGATTGTTGCGAAATTCGAAGAAGCTGGTCTGCGCGTTGTTGCATCCAAGCGCATTCAATTGACTTTGGCTCAAGCGCAGCAATTCTACGGCGTACACTCTGAGCGTCCTTTCTTTGGCGAATTGTGTGAATTTATGATTTCTGAGCCAATCGTTGTTCAAGTTCTTGAAGGCGAAGACGCTATCGCGAAAAACCGCGAAGTTATGGGCGCAACAAACCCAGCAGACGCTGAAGCAGGCACAATCCGCAAAGAATTCGCTTTGTCTATCGGCGAAAACTCTGTGCACGGTTCCGACGCTCCAGAAACAGCTGCAGAAGAAATCGCATACTTCTTCTCCGGTCTTGAACTGGTTGGCTAAGAGGCTCCGCCTCAGGGTCTTTTGGGGCATGACTCATGAGACATTTAGATTTGAAAGGGCTGCTCGATCGAGTGGCCCTTTTTTCTTGAGGTTTTCTTGGAGTTTTGTTGAGATTTGCGTCAAAGGCCTATGTCTGGCGTT
>NZ_JBDMZG010000144.1:0-4870 GCF_039769035.1 Pacificibacter sp. | reverse complement strand
TGCTTTCCAGTGCAGGCCCGTGATAGCCCAATGAGCTGTGCGGCCTGAAGGTGTTGCAATGAATGCGTCATGCTCAGTTAGGATTTGAACTTCTCGCAAACTGTAAGGATCCGTACTTCTTCAGCACCAATGTGTAAGGACCTGACAGCCTTGTATGTCAGCTGACGCTTCACATTAAAATGTATTTTTTGGCCTAAATTCTATTGAGAACAACTACGATAAGCCGATGTCTGCTCCAGAAGATAATATCGGCAACTCAAGTAACAAAACCTTGAGCTAAAGTTTCTTAGCTTTCGTCTAGGCTTCTCAACAAGTTACGCAAAGGCACTATGTTTGCCAGCGTGCGATTAAACGTAGAAATTGGCTGCTCGGCAACAAACACAATATCATTAGGACGCAACTCAACCTCATTTGCTACGAGCACACAAACAGGATCCTGTGGGTCAATTTGGTAGGTTTGAACGGGCTTTCGGCCCCGGAGTAAGTAAACGGCCGAACGTTGCGCCGACTGGTTAGCTAATGGACCATCTTCTGCAAATAAGACATCGGCTAAAGTTTCACGAAGCTCAGGCTGGACCGGAACAATCGTTGGAGTCACTCCACCAAGCAGTAAAACTTTACCCGGTAAGTACTTTAATGTTTGAATAAAAACATGATCGTCGTTTTGGATGAGCAGTCTAGGAGCGTTGTCAGCGAGCAAATCCGCTAACCGGAAAGAGTACGTCTCACCACCTCGCTGAACCTTTATCAGAATAATTACGCTATCGTCGAAAGCTATACCTGATGCTGCAAGTATCTCACGTAGGCTCGTACCCTTATCATCAATAGGTATTACAAAGCTCGTGGCATCTATCGCACTGGCTGAACTCCTCGACGCACCGTCAGTGGTTATATACGCACACTGCGAATTGAACTCCCGAATTTCCATCTGAAAATTAGGGGCACTTCCATTTCGAATAAGAATGCTGCGAACTTCGTCCCTCAGCTGCGAGGACAGACTCCGAGTATTAACGACAGTAGCGGATTGATGAAGCCTAAGTGGTTAGAAACAGATCGCAATTTCATAAAAGAATATTCTGAATAATCTGCTCTGCAGCATCGTCGATTGACATTGTGGTTGTGTCGATGTGGATTTCTGGGGTCTCTGGGGCCTCATATGGGCTGTCGATCCCTGTGAAGTTCTTGAGCTGACCAGATCGCGCCTTGGCATAAAGGCCTTTGACGTCCCGTTCTTCTGCGACGGACAGGGGTGTGTCTACAAACACTTCAACAAATTCATCGGGTGCCATCATATCCCGCACCATTTGCCGTTCGAACCGGAAGGGCGAGATGAACGCCGTGATCACGATCAGACCCGCGTCTGTCATCATTTTTGCAACCTCACCCACACGGCGGATATTTTCAATCCGATGCGCGTCGGTAAAGCCAAGATCCTTGTTCAAGCCATGGCGCACATTATCCCCATCCAACAGGAATGTGTGACGGTTCATGCGTGCAAGTTTCTTTTCAACCGCATTCGCAATCGTTGATTTCCCTGATCCTGATAGGCCCGTCATCCACAGAACCGCAGGTTTCTGATTTTTCAGATTTGCGTGGTGATCTCGCGTGATGTCGGTTGGCTGCCAATGGATGTTTTGTGCACGACGTAGGGCAAAGTTGATCAGGCCCGCACTCACAGTGGCGTTCGTCATTTTATCAATCAGGATAAAACCACCTAGAATACGATTTTCTGCATATGGCGCAAATGGAATGTCGCGGTCTGTTGTGACGTTGGCCACACCGATTGCATTCAGCTCAAGCGTTTTGGCCGCCGCGTGTTCCATCGTATTGACGTTGATCTGATACTTGGGTTCCGCCACCGTTGCAGAGACGGTTTGCGCCCCGATTTTCAGGTAATATGAACGGCCTGGGATCAGCGCCTCTTCATCCATCCAAACCAGGGTGGTTTCAAATTGATCTGCCACTTCAAGCGGGGCAGACGCGGTTGTGATTACCTGACCGCGGGAACAATCCACCTCATCACTTAGCGTCAGTGTGATGGATTGACCTGCCGTCGCACTGTCCAAATCACCATCGTATGTCACGATGCGATCTACATGGCTGGTTTTACCAGAGGGAAGAATGCGCACCTCATTCCCTGGCTTTATGGTGCCTGCTGCAATTTTGCCGCTAAAGCCGCGGAAGTCCAAATTGGGTCGGTTCACCCACTGAACGGGCATGCGGAACTCTTGAGCCGCACCTGTATTTTGATCCAGATCGACACTTTCTAAATGTGCCATCAGTGTTGGACCGCTGTACCAACTGGTCGCATCAAAATGGGCCGCGATATTATCCCCCTTGAACCCAGAGATTGGGATGGCGGTAAATTCCGTAATACCGATGCTGTTTGCAAATTCGGTATAATCCGCAACAATCGCATCGAACGTGGTCTGATCATAATCGACCAAGTCCATTTTATTGACGGCCAAAACGATGTTTTTAATGCCAAGCAGGTGACACAAATAACTGTGGCGACGCGTTTGCGTTAAAACACCCTTGCGCGCATCTATCAGGATCACGGCCAATTCCGCTGTGGAGGCACCCGTGACCATGTTGCGCGTATATTGTTCATGTCCCGGTGTGTCCGCCACGATGAACTTTCGCTTTTCGGTGGCAAAGAAACGGTAGGCCACATCAATTGTGATGCCCTGTTCTCGCTCTGCGGCCAATCCATCGACCAGCAGCGCAAAATCAATTTCTTGGCCCTGTGTGCCGACCTTTTTGCTATCCGCTTCCAGCTGAGCAAGTTGGTCTTCAAAAATCATTTTGCTGTCATAAAGCAGACGACCAATTAGCGTTGATTTGCCGTCATCCACCGATCCACAGGTGATAAAGCGCAACAGCGATTTGTTTTGATGGCTTTCTAGGTAGGCATCAATATCCTGCGCAATCAGCGCGTCAGTTTTATAAACTTGATCTGTCATATCGCGCACCACCTAAAAATAACCTTGCTGTTTCTTGACTTCCATCGAGGCGCCTTGATCCTTGTCAATCGCGCGGCCTTGTCGTTCGGATGTTGTTGTCAAAAGCATTTCTTGGATAACGTCAGTTAGGGTCGCTGCCTCAGATTGCACAGCGCCCGTTAGGGGGTAACACCCAAGTGTTCTAAATCGGATCGAGCGCATGACAGGCTCTTCTCCAGTTTCCAATGGAAAGCGATCATCATCCACCATTAGGATTAAACCATCGCGTTCCACAGTCGGACGTGGCGCCGCAAAATACAGCGTTACGATTTCAATTTCTTCTAAATGGATGTATTGCCAGATGTCTAATTCCGTCCAGTTGGACAATGGAAAGACACGCATGCTTTCGCCCTTGGCTTTACGCGCATTATAGAGCGACCAAAGCTCTGGGCGCTGTGCCTTGGGTTCCCATCTGTGTTGGGCGGTACGGAAGGAAAACACACGTTCCTTGGCGCGCGATTTTTCCTCATCCCGGCGCGCACCCCCGAAGGCCGCATCAAACCCATGTTTATCAAGCGCCTGTTTCAGCCCTTCGGTCTTCCACATATCCGTATGCAATGCGCCATGATCAAATGGGTTAATCCCCTTTTCCTTAGCCTCGGGGTTTTGATGCACGATCAATTCCATCCCCGCATCTTGCGCGGCCTTATCGCGCAATTTATACATCTCTTGGAATTTCCAAGTTGTATCCACATGCATCAGCGGAAACGGAGGGGGAGAGGGATAAAACGCCTTTTTCGCCAGATGCAGCATCACTGCGCTGTCCTTGCCAACCGAATACAGCATAACTGGATTTTCGGCCTCTGACACAACCTCGCGCATAATCTCAATCGCCTCAGCCTCAAGCCGGGATAAATGCGTTTGAACAGATTTCATTGAACATTCACTCCGTAAAAAATATCTCACGTTCTGGATCAGGTGCAATGAATTCACTTTGTAACATTCGCTTGACGCCATCACTTAACATAAATGGGGCTTGAAAATTTTCTAAGCTCGCTTTTGCGCTCAAAAACTCCGTCGTTGAAGCGAATTTCTTCACACGAATTGAACTCACCGGTAAATTCTTACCACTGATTTTTGCGACCAAATCTGCTGTATAACCCACAATTAGGCCTAACCAGTACGGCAAACGCAGACCAACGTCCTCTTTACCCTTCAGCTTGGCTCTCACCTGAGAAACTAACTTATTCATTGTTAGATAAGGCGTATCAACATAATTATAAACGCCGTATTTCTGCTCTGTTACAATGCAAGCCTCTAAGAAGGCAATAATATTACCAATATACGCTTGGTCATTTTTGCCCTTAGCGCGTAAGGCGATCACTAGCTCTTGATTGTTGTCGAAGTGGCCTTCGATTGCGCGCTTATTCCGCCCGGTGACAAATATGAGTGTATCAATCCCGGCAGCAATGGCCTCTTCCGCCGCATACTGGATGAGGAGTTTGTCGACGATGGGCAGCAATTCCTTTGGCATTGCCTTTGTGGCTGGAAGGAAGCGTGTTCCAAACCCCGCCACAGGAAAAACGGCCTTGCGTAGTTTCATAATGTGCGTCCCATACTCAGCGCTTAATCTCGCTTTGGGACCTACTTAATTTACTTCGCGCCCGCAACCAATCGGTCTTGCGTGTTGAGCCAGCCAACATCAAGCATAAGGCCCGGATACACCTGTGATAGGTCCTTGGCCGCGCTAGGTGGGGCTAGTTCGCGCCTTAGGTGTGTGACCGCGACTATTGGCCTGGCTTGAATGAAGGTTCAGGCGCTGGGTAAGTCGCGGTCTTAGTTCTTAGTGACGGCTGCTAAATTGCAAAGTCTTCGGGTGAGCGGCCGCTTGCGATGGCTTCAACCATCCACTTTGGTTTACGGCCGCG
>NZ_JBDMZG010000143.1:0-22905 GCF_039769035.1 Pacificibacter sp. | reverse complement strand
GCTTTGAAGGCGTGCATCGGGTCTGGCGCTACGTGACACCGTCACAGCGCGCCTTGGACATAAAGCGACACCCAGCGTTCAAGGACATGCAACGAAATTCCTCGCTGGAAGCCCTCGCGATCACACCCCAAGGCCACCTTTTGACTCTTCCAGAGCGATCCGGCGGTGAAACCAAACCATTCCCAGTGTATCGGTTTGACGGCAAAAATTGGGACCTGCCCTACACCATCCCCCGCCGTGGCAACTATCTGCCGGTCGGCATGGATGTCGGCCCAGACGGCAAACTCTATCTTCTTGAGCGCTGGTTCCGTGGCATCGGCTTCTCTTCGCGCGTCCGCCGTTTCGAATTCGGTGATGGCGCACTGACAAACGAAACCACACTCATCGATTCCAGCCTCGGGGCACATGACAATCTCGAAGGCATCTCCGTCTGGCACGATGGCGAAAACATCCGCCTCACCATGATTTCTGATGACAATTTCAAGCCCTTTCAAATCACCGAATTCGTCGAATACCGCGTGACAGATTAAGCTTGATCTCCCTTTTTTTATTGGTTAGACGCCCCCATCGTCTCATTCGAGGCCGAGTTGCCGTCACCTTCGATAAAAAACGGATTTATCATGAAACACATCCTTCCTGGCATTCTTGCCATGGCCGCCATTGTTGTGGCCTCTAACATCCTCGTTCAATTCCTCATTCTTGACGGATTGCTCACATGGGGCGCTTTTGCTTACCCGTTTGCTTTCCTTGTCACCGATCTTATGAACCGCCTGTATGGCCCCAAAGATGCGCGTAAAGTGATCTATGCGGGCTTCATCGCGGGCATCATTTGTTCCCTTATTGGCACGCAAATTATCCTGCAAGGTGAAGGGTTTACCTACCCTGCCGTGGCTTTGCGTGTTGCCATCGGGTCCGCCACTGCTTTCTTGATCGCACAGCTTGTTGACGTGTTTGTCTTTGACAAATTGCGGACCGGCACATGGTGGAAAGCCCCCCTCGTGTCGTCCATCATCGGGTCCGCTTTGGACACGGCGATCTTCTTTTCAATCGCTTTTTCCCAATCAATTCAAATATTTGGCGAAAATGCGGATATGGAAATCAACTGGGCGTGGGAAGCTGCTCCCTTGCTCTTGTCCGGCCCTGACGCCCCACTTTGGGTCACCTTGGCTTTGACCGACTGGTTTGTAAAACTTGCCCTCGTCTTAATCGCGCTTGTGCCTTTTCGCATCATTTTGCAGCGCGTTCACACAGATGTCGTATAATTTTACTTGCTATATACTAAATCTATGGCACCATCATCTTATCGGCAAACAATCGAAAGGAGGTGGACCAGTGTCTAGAGTTATTATGGTGAATGAGGTCAAGACAGTCGGGGGGGCCGCCGCTTAGAGGCAAACCTGTGAGCGAAACACCCCTGATTGGGCAACCTAACTGGCCCATTTCCTAAAATTCTCGAAGGGTTGTCTGATCTAGGCAACCCTTTTAGATTTTCGGCCTCTTTTAAAAACTTACACGACTTTGTGGCGCGTCTTTGCAAATGTTGTACAGTTTGGCCACCTGTCACTTTACATGTTTTAAAGGTGTCAGGCACACAGCCGCCGCCACATCGCCACAAAACCACGGAACTCACCATGTCCCTGCGCATCACCGAGACCATCGAACTGGCCGATTGGGAGCTGTCTGAAAGCTTCATGCGCGCCTCTGGTCCGGGGGGGCAGAACGTCAACAAAGTGTCCTCGGCGGTGGAGCTGCGGTTCGAGGCCGAACGCTCCCCCAACCTGCCGCCCGCCGTCAAAATCCGCCTGCGCAAACTCGCAGGCCGCCGCTGGACCAAAGACGGCGCGATCATCCTGCAATGCGATGAAACACGGTCTCAGGTGCGGAACCGAGAACTCATCCGCGAACGCCTTGTCGCCCTGATCAAACAAGCGACCGAACGGCCTAAATTTAGGGTCAAGACCAAACCGACCAAAGGGTCAGTTCGGAGGCGTTTGGATGGGAAGAAGAAGCGCGGAGAGATTAAGGCGCTTAGGGGGCGGGTGGAATAGTGCCCGCCTAACGTCCGAAAGGTTATCATAAATGTAGCAGTACAAAAAGTGAACGCGCACTTAAATTACTTGCGCCACTAAGTCAAGGGTGTATATAAGGTACATGAGCCCTGTTTTGGCCGAAGCATCTAGTTCCACTAGTTGTATTTATGTAGGTCATTACGGGGCTTTCCCTTTCACCACAGTTTCATCGATTGTGTGTTGTTTTGGCTTGAAACGCCAATGACGGTATGGATGTGACCATTTATCTGATGGTCCTTTCGCTTGGCCTGTCGAATTACCAATGTTGAAATTTGGATAGATAGCACGAATTTGGGCGTTCATTCTTTTGTAAAGTTTCTCTTTCGCAATTGTCCTCTTGCCTCGCCTTTGGGCACCCACCGGTTTAATTTTGTGAAGATCATTAAGTCTGAAATGCATTGAGCCAAGAATAACGTCAAGACCTTGCAGAACTACGTGTTTGCTAGAATCGACTTCGGCGATCTGCTGCTTTGGAATGTGAATTCCCATATCCCGAAATCCATTAGTCTGAGGTATCTCTGAAAGCATTGTTTTGAAATTGTCGCACTTTGCTTTCGTGTCAGGTAAATCGTCCAGCAGTAGACTAAAATAGACGCGATCAATTCGGTTGGGGTTGCTGTATTTTATTCCAAAAGAATGCTTAACCAGTTGATAATATAAAAGAAAATACCCTAGATCCTGCTGCTCAGCGTTTAGCACGGGGCGATACATATTATGGGTGAACATGATGCGGATTTTAATTCGACCACTTTCAATGAATGAAAAGTAAAAATCCATAAACTCTTCATATTTCTCGAGATAGTTTGCCGTAACTTTTGTCCACTTGATTTCACCAGTGAGATTCAACTCTTCCTTCTTGGAATTGAGAGCTTCCTCAATAGCCTCTCGGTCTTGCGCTTTGATGAGTGCACCTCCGTAGAAGTTCGAAAAATGCGCACCCTTCTTCGAAGACTCGTCGCAGTAGATGATGTAGTGGCGCTTTGCCATTAAACCACAACCTCCTGCGCAACCTGCTCGCCCACTCCAAACACCCGCTTATACCGAGCAACCTCATCCGCTGGGCCCATGGCCTTGTTCGGGTTGTCGGACAGTTTCACGGTGGGGCGGCCATTGGCTTCCACGGCTTTACAGACAATTGAAAACGGCGCGAGGGCGTTGTGTTCGGTGAGGCCTCGGAAGTCATTGGTCAGCAGGGTGCCCCAGCCGAAAGATGTGCGCACGCGGCCTGCGAACTGGCTGTGCAACTCGATGATTTTATCGGTGTCCAAGCCATCTGAGAAAATCACCAGCTTTTGGGTCGGGTCTTCGCCCCGTTCGGTCCACCATTTAATAGCGGTTTCAGCGCCTGTGGCGGGATCACCGGAATCGATGCGGATGCCCGTCCAACCCGCGAGCCAATCGGGGGCGCCCGCAAGAAAGCCCTTGGTGCCGTAGGTGTCGGGCAGGATGATGCGCAGGTTGCCCTCATGTTCTTCGTGCCAATCGGCCAGCACGTCATAGGGGGATTGGCGCAGGGCGGTGTCATCCTCGGCCAGAGCGGCGTAGATCATCGGCAATTCATGCGCGTTGGTGCCCACGGCTTCCATGTCACGCTTCATCGCGATGTGGCAATTGGAGGTGCCCGCGAAACTATCGCCCAAGCCCTCGGTCATCGCTTGGACGCACCAGTCTTGCCACAGATAGGAATGCCGACGCCGCGTGCCGAAGTCAGCGATTTTGAGGTGTTCAAGCGGGCGGAGCTGTTCGATTTTGCCCCAAAGCTGGGTCATGGCACGGGCGTATAACACCTGCAATTCGAACTTGCCCATGGGGCCAAGCACAGCACGGGATCGCAGCTCCATCAGGATAGACAAAGCGGGGATTTCCCACAGCATGACCTCGGGCCAAGTGCCCTCGAACGTCAGCTCATATTGGCCATCGACTTTGTCCAAGTGATAGGGCGGCAGGGAGAGGTTTTCGAACCACTCCATAAAGTCGGGGCGAAACATCTGGCGTTTGCCGTAAAAGGTGTTGCCACGCAGCCAAGTGCTTTCGCCACGGGTCAAAGACAGGGTGCGCACGTGGTCCAGCTGTTCGCGCAGCTCGCCTTCGTCGATCAGATCCGCCAAGCGGATGGATTTGGAGCGGTTGATCAAAGAGAAAGTCACCCGCGTATCGCGCTTGTTGCGGAACACGGATTGGCACATCAGCAGCTTGTAAAAATCGGTGTCGATCAGGGACCGCACGATGGGGTCGATCTTCCATTTGTGATTGTAAACCCGCGTCGCAATATCAACCATCTGAAGGCTCCCTGTGATATAGGGTCGTTAAAGCAGGCAGGCGTGGGGTTTGGCAAGACAGGTAGACGATTTGCGAAGATTTACCCCTTGGATTTACCGCTGTGGCACCTGACGGATATGCGGAACTGGGGTGCTCGGAATTTGGCTCACGCCGCGTGTTTTGAACTGAAATCAAGTGAGAGAACCAGCAGACGTCTCGCTGTGAGAGGCTGCACTTTCGGCCCATAGCCGACATTGGCTCTTGCTCATCGTGCTGCGTTGCAGCTTTGCATAATCGGACATTGCGTTTGCCGCTAACCGATTGCACACCTGTGGCGCGCGAGGTGTTTGGGCAGACCTACACCATCCGCTATCAAGACGTTGCGGGGATGGTGGATATCTATACCGCCTCGCCTGCGCTGTTGACTGCGGTGGGGATCGATGCGGATGGCTTTATTGCGGCCCGCGCGCGGGTTTTGGAACGCTGGCCCAATGGCACCCGCCCCGCGACGGTTGAGCAGTCTTTGGCTTTGATCGAGGCCGAACTTGGCCGCGCGATTGGGGGCGAGGACGGGCTGCGAGATGTGTTGACGCAGCGCTCTGGCAAAGCGGTTTTGGATCCGGTGACGATGGCTGCGGGTTTGCGTGGGAGGATGGATGTGGGGGCTGAGGCTGGGGTTTTAGCGCGACGCGGGAAGCAGCCTGAGCGGGTGGTGGTTGATATCAGCCACAGTCAAATTCTAATTGGTCACTAAATACTCATTCCGTTGCGCAGCCAAGGCCAGACCCAACGATCGATTAAAGAGACATTCAACTCTGATTGTCCACTCCGTTGCTCGCACGCACCGTCAACCGAGCATTGCTCGAATTCAACATGAATTTGTGTTGCTGTCCGCGGAAGGTTAACATTTCCAAGAATCAGTTTGGACGAGTTTTTATTGACCCATAACTCTGTACGTGAACCTCCGCTTCTACAAGTTATGTGATCTACGCTTCGGTGTACTTGGTGTCTTTCTCCCTGTTGCGTCTCGTACCAGACAGTGACGGCGCCAACGCATGGCATTGTTTCGGAGTCTATCGTCAAGTAGACTTTGAGATGAAAAGGTGATCCAACATGAGCTGTGCCAAACAACGCGCGGTCGGGCGCATGATAGCTTGGATCAATAAGAATTCTCGTCAAATCACCGGCTACTTTTGGTTCTGGTTCCCAAAAGCTATAGCCTGTTTCGTGAACCATTGCTAAACCGACAAACACAACCACGCACGCAGCCACTGATATTTGCCATACTTTAACGCCATTCATCGCCAAATCTCCAATTTTTCTATTCGTCGTTTTGCGAAAATAGCTTTGATAGCCACGACCCTAGCCCCCCACTAGTCCTCGTGTACGATCTTGGTTCTGCGTCGAAGCTATAATTTCCGCCCGTGTTTGAGGTGGGTACACCGCCAGAATATGTTGTGACACCCAAGCGGTCCAAAGGAGTTGTCGGATCATCCTTGGCGTTGCCGAATGGATAGTATGGGAGCATGTCAACCAGAAAATGTCCTGCACCCGTTGCAACTGTTGTTGGTAAATTTTTATCTGGGTCATAGCGTACCCCGTTCCAAGTCCCTCCGTTTAAAGAATCTGTACGAAGATCTTCATCCTGCCCGTAGACGGCTTCACTATTTCCTTTCACAAACTTCACTTGCCCCTGAATTTTTCTACCTTTGCTATCAAAACCAAGATTGTGATAAACAGCTTCTTCCCTAGGCCTCTCAATCCACCCTTCGCCGGGCGAGCCGTCGATAAGCTTCGGAGGAGCAATTTCATTATTTGCATTCCTTTCAAAGTGCGCGGTCTCTGCGGTTTTAAGTACTCGCAATCCCATCGATACGTGGCCAATGGGAGTAGTGGGTTCATATTTATATGCCCAATTTGGTATATCATCAAGAATGCTTTTATTCCCGTTCGGATCACTCAAGTTCACCGGATCATTGAAGCTGTAGCTGTACCGATTGGTCCCAACGCCCTGCATTGTTGGATCGAACCAATCGGGTTGGATGAACATGCCCAAACGAGGGTCGTAGTAGCGGGCGTTGAGGTATTGCAGGCCAGCGTCGGCGTCGAAGCGTTCGCCGATGAAGCCTTTGGTCTCCGCTGCAGCGTTGAGTTTGAGGACGGTGTCATTGGCCTCGCCAAACGGTTCATAGGTTGACCGCTTGACCTTTTCCCCCGCCATATCGGTGATCATTTTGATCGAGCCAAGTTGGTCTTTGTGCAGGAATTCCCGCACACCGTTCACACGGCGCACGTTGGGGTGCTGGTAGGTGATCACGGTCTCGCCGGTTCCCGTGCCAAAGTTTTGGATTTCCACTGGGCCGAAGTAGACTGTTTTTTCTGGTGTGCCAGATCCCGTTTCGGCTTTGGATGCACGAGTGCCGTCGGGCCAATAGACGTAAGTAGTTGTGTCGCCGCCCGCCGTGACGCTCAGAGGGCGGTTCTAGACATGGACGGCTAGTGCCAATGGCGGCCTATCAAAAACGGATGCCCGAAATTCTATTTGCAGCTAAAGTCTGCTTTCCGCCCTAAGCAACCTCCACGCCCAATGCCGTCATTTCCGTGCGGGCGGTGGCTTCGGTTTGCGCGTCAATCGCGCGGCAGAGGTTGGTGATCACCGTGGTTTTGAACCCCAGTTTGGCGGCGTCTTGGGCTGAATAGTTGACGCAGTAGTCTAGGGCGAGGCCGACGATTGTCACGGTGTCGATGCCGCGCGCGCGTAGGTAGCCCTCAAGCCCTGTGGGTGTGGTTTTGTCGTTCTCAAAAAAGGCGGAATAGCTGTCGATGGCGGGGTTGTAGCCTTTGCGGATGATCAGATCGCCGTGGGTGCGCAGGTCTGTGTGAAAGGCGGCGCCCTGTGTGCCTTGGATGCAATGATCAGGCCACAAGACTTGTGTGCCATAAGGTGCTTCATAGGTGGTGAACGGGTCTGCGTTATGGCTGGCCGCAAAGGAACTATGGCCTTCAGGATGCCAATCTTGCGTCAAGATCACCGCTGAGAATTCATCCATCAACGTGTTGATGCCCGCAACGATCTCGTCGCCGCCCGCAACTGCCAGCGCGCCACCGGGGCAAAAGTCGTTTTGAACATCGATGACAATCAAAGCTTCGTTGGTGGGGCGCATCGTGTAACCTTTCATCATTTGGCTCATTTGGACCTTGCGCTGCGGGCAAGGTCAAGCCTGCAGTTTGCATGGATGGGCGCGGCAACCAACCGCACTTGAAATGCTACGTTTTGAGGCGTATTTGGGGGCATGTTTACAGTATGCGCCCTATATCACTTCACCCGTTTTGAAACCCCTGCCGACATTCAAGGTCCGCTTTTGGAGCTTTGTCAGTCCGAAGGGATCACGGGATCTTTGCTGCTTGCCAATGAAGGGATCAACGGCACTGTCGCGGGACCGACTGCGGCTGCGATTGATAAGGTGATCGCGCATATCCGTGCTCTGCCCGGCTGTGCGGATTTCGAATACAAACTGTCGACAGCGCAAGACCAGCCCTTTGGCAAAATCAAAGTGCGGCTTAAGAAAGAGATCGTCACGATGGGTCAGCCCAATGTCGATCCGCGCGCGGCCGTTGGCAACTATTGCACGCCTGAGGAATGGAACGAATTGATCTCTGCCCCTGACGTGGCGGTGATTGATACGCGCAATGATTACGAGGTGGGCATTGGCACGTTTCAGGGTGCGATTGATCCCAAAACGCCGACCTTCCGCGATTTTCCGAAATGGTGGGAAGAGAACAAAGATCGGTTCCACAACAAGCGTATTGCGATGTTCTGCACCGGCGGCATTCGCTGTGAGAAATCCACGAACTACTTGATGCAGCAAGGCGTCGAAGACGTGTATCACCTCAAGGGCGGTATCTTGAAATACCTCGAGGAAATGCCCGAAGAGAAAAGCATGTGGGAAGGCGAATGTTTCGTCTTTGATCAGCGCGTCTCTATCGGCCACGGATTGACTGAAGGTCCGCACGAACTGTGCCATGCCTGCCGTCGCCCGATTTTGCCCGAAGACAAAGAGCGCGCCGAATTTGAACTGGGTGTGTCCTGCCATCAATGCGCCGACGAATTTGACGAAGATCGCAAGAACCGCTTCCGCGAGCGTCAAAAGCAAATGGCCTTGTCACGTGAGCGCGGCGAACGCCACTTGGGGCGCACACGGCTCGCCTAAAGCAACAAGATATCGATATCACTGTAATCGCTGAGCGACAGGTCGTGCAACGTGATGGTATTGGCGACATCGCTTTCCATATAGGTAAGTTGCAACGCCCCCTCAGCATTGGTGCCCGTTGTGAGGGTTTCCACACTAAACCCATTGATATCAAAGACCAACGTGTCTTGAGTGAGATCGAAATCAAGCACATCGTCGTGGCCAAAACTTTGCTGAAAAATGAACTGGTCGGCGCCGGCATCCCCCTTGAGAATGTCATTGCCAAGCCCACCATTCAGCGCATCTTGCCCCGCGCCGCCATACAAATGGTCGCGACCGGCATCGCCGTTTAAGATGTCATCACCGTCTTCGCCGTACAAAAGATCATTGCCATTTTCTCCGAAGATGCGGTCATTTCCGATGCCGCCGTAGGCGCGATCGCCGTCGTCGCCCCCCCAGATCATGTCATCCCCTTCATTGCCGTGCAGCCAGTCAAAGCCCGCATCGCCGTAAACGCGATCATTGCCAGCGTTGCCATCTACACGATCGTCGCCATTTTCGCCGTACACGCGGTCATCGCCTGCACCGCCGTACACACTATCGTCGCCGTCCCCGCCCCACGCGCGGTCACCATGGCGTCCGCCGTAAATGGTGTCGTTTCCTGCGTCGCCATGTATCAAGTCGTTGCCGTTGTCGCCTTTGATGAAGTCGTCGCCAATGTCTCCGCTCAGGTCGTCATTGCCATTGCCGCCATAAATGCGGTCGTTTCCGGCATTGCCATTCATCAGATCGTCGCCATCCTCACCATAAATGAGATCATCGTCATTTTCGCCAAAGATGCGGTCATCACCAATACCGCCATAGGCGCGATCTGCCCCATCCCCGCCCCATATCAAATCGTTGCCTGCATCCCCATGCAGCCAATCGTTCCCACCATCGCCATAAACGCGATCATCGCCATCGTTGCCATCAACCCTGTCATCGCCATTCTCGCCGTAAACACGATCATCGCCATCCTCGCCATACAGCGTATCGTTGCCGTCCCCGCCCCACGCGCGGTCGCCATGTTTGCCCCCCCAAATGCTATCTTGGCCAGTGCCGCCACGAATGGCATCGCGCCCGCTGTCGCCTTTGATAATGTCGTGGCCATTTCCACCTTCGAGATCATCGTTGCCACTGCCGCCGTAGACGCGGTCGTCGCCTTCGTCACCGTTCAAGACATCTTCGCCATCTTCGCCGTACAATAGATCGGCACCGTCTTGACCGTGTAGACCATCATTGCCATCACCGCCGTAGACGCGGTCGCTATCGTCCCCCCCAAGCAACGTGTCATTGCCCGCTTGGCCATGCAGCAAATCACTGCCCGCTTCGCCCTGCAGCACGTCATCGCCTCCACCACCATCGATCGCATCGCTGCCTTCGCCACCGTAAATCATATCATCGCCCAGCAAGCCCATGATGTAGTCACTCAACCTTGTTCCAACGAGCGTGTCGTTTTGAGGCGTGCCTAGAATTTCGCCCACGTTGGAAATGTACGGCCTATCTGGGTTGATGAAATGGGGACCAAAGACGTCGGCGACCGTCAATTCATAGCCGGAGCTCGACAAAATATCCAAACGTTCGGACCCGAACCAAATTGTCATGCCGCCTGACAAGGCCGTCACCTGAAGCTGGTCAGGCGCATAGGTCATGACATAGTCCGACACATCGACGCGATCCACGCCCACCTCAAAATCCGAGATGGTGTCGTTTGCGCCGTCGTCTTTCATCACAAAAACATCCGCGCCAGACCCGCCGTAAAGTTGATCGCTGCCACGCCCATCGCTGAGCACGTCATCACCAGCCAACCCGCGCAGGATATCGTCCCCACCTCCGCCTGCAATCACATCGTTCAGAGCCGTTCCTTCTAAGGTGCTGCTCATCTGATTGTCGTATTGTGGTGCACTCCAAGCCGCAGCATCGAACGCCATTGAGATGACCCCTGCTTGGGTTTCAGACGTCAGGTAAACGAATACATCCTGCCCGCTCAACACGACTTTCAACGACGCCAAATCCACAAGCGGCGCACCATTCCATGCATGGTAGTTTTCGATCAATACAAGTCGCCCACTGGGCAACATTGTAAACAGGCTCACACCAGCATCACCGCCCGCGGCGATGATGAATGGGGTGCCATTCACATCAAACGTTTCAACAAGATTGGCGCGGCCAAACAGCGTGTGCAACGTGTCGAGGACATGGTCGGTCGCAATCAAGCTCCCGTCGAGTTGCAGCTCAAACAGCGACAAAGACTGTGACTCTGAAGAGGCGACGACAACATAGGTGATGCCCTCAAGCGTCAGTGTCGCAAGGTCGGTTGGCGTGCCCAATCCAACGTTTGTTGTGGCCCCACCGCGCCCTGTTTCTTGTGCTGTCTGGGTGTCTGCATCGTAGCGATAAGAAACCACATCCCCCGTTAGATATTCTGACACAAAAAAGAAAACGCTACCGTCCACATAGGCGACTTCAAGATGGGCAATATCCGCTTGAAACAAGTCAATCGTTTGCGCGCTGCCAAGGCTTTCGCCCGCGTCCGTGACAAAGCGCAATTGCACAGAGCCCTCTTCGGTCAGCGTCAAAACCTGTGCGATGCTGCCGTCACTGTCCAAGGGCACCAAGGCAACGATAGCCCCCGCTGTCGAGGTGGTGGCAGGCAAAACGGTCAAGTCGGAGATCACGCCCGCAGCGTCGACAAAATACCCGTAAAAGCTGCCACTATTGCTGGCACCTGTGACGATGAAATCTTTTCCATAAACGGAAATGACAGTGGATTGCACCGTCTGAAAATCACGTGTCCCCGCCTGAAACGCCCGCGACATAATCATGTCCAGCGCCCCGTTTGACGCGACATCGAAAGACGTCATGCCGCCGAATTGCCCATTTAACGCAACAGCGATACGGCCCGATGATCGGTCCAAAAACAGCACTTCGGACACGTCGACGTCAAAATCGTTAACGCCGGTCCCGACCCCCCCCAGATGAACAAAATTTGACATTGGCACCTCACCACTTCCACCACATACAAATTATGTTGGCTTGGTTACCGGTCCCTAACCCAATCATGGCAATACTGAGGCTGATCGTAACAAATCTAATCAAAGTGGAGGGCTTTTGGGCCAACATATGACGGCCCGATTCCCAACGCACAACGAAAGTAACACGCGCTAAGTGCCTAAAATATCTATCATACTTCCTGTATTCAACGCGGAACGCTTTTTAGAGTCCACGCTTGAAACCGTCCTGTCGCAGACCTTTCAGGACTGGGAGCTGATTGCTGTGGACGATGGCTCCACAGATAGAAGTGCACAGATTCTGGAAAGGGCGGCCAGCACCCAAAGTCGCATCCGCGTCTTCTGCCACCCGCTGCGCCAGGGCGCGTTTGCCGCGCGCAACACGGGCATAGATCACGCAAAAGGCGCGTATATTGCCTTTCTGGACGCCGATGATCTTTGGCATCCAACCAAGCTTGCCGCTCAGCTGTCCTTCATGTCGCGCACGGGGCATGCGTTTTGCTGTACCGATTTTGAAGTGATGGACGCGCAGGAAAACACCATTGGGCAAAGGTTTGCCAAGCCACGTGTCGACAAACAACAACTCTTGCTGTGCAACACGATCGGCACCTCTACGGTCATGATATCGCGCGCGCTTATGCAGAAACACAGGTTCCCCGCGTTGGCGCTTCGTCAAGATTATGCCTTGTGGCTGAATATCCTGTCGCACCACCCAGAGTGCACCGGATTGAACGCTGCTTTGGCACGCTATCGCCGCCATCCCGCCTCACTTTCGGCCTCAATATGGCGATCCGCATTGGCGACTTGGGCTGTTTATAAAGAGGTTCCGAACATCACTTGGGCGCGGTCGATTTGGTCCTACGCCAACTATGTGGTGCGCACGGCGATCAAACGGTGCTGAGGCCCTATTGCCGTTCTGGTGTCGCGCCCATCATCAACCGCAGCGTTTCAACAAGCGTGACCAGCCACAAAAGATAAAGCACCAAGATCGCCCGCACGCGCTGCGCATAGGGCACGCGCGCTGCCCAAAACCGGTAGGTTTCTCTCATCGGGGGCGCGAAACCGCGCAACATCCACGCCATGCGACGTATTTTCGTTCCGCAAAGCACCTGCCCCCCACGAATGCGGCGCGCTTTGCGAGTCACACGTTGCCGAGTAACACCCGCATGATGCGCAACCACCGCGCTGGGCGCGAAAGAAATAGCGTAGCCAAGCGTCGCAGCTTTGCGACACAAAGCGGCATCCCCCCCCGACAACCGCGTGGCGTCAAACCCGCCGCACGCCGCCAATGCAGTGCGCGGCACGCACAGATTTGCGCAAGCCGCATAGCCGCGCGCGACATAGCGTTCTTGCGGGATTCCACGCAGCTCATCATAACAAGACCACAGCGTTTGTTTGCGCGCACGCGTCATCTTCACGGCCCCCGCCCAAAGCTGGTTTGGTGCCGAATGAACCGCACCTAACATCACCTCAAGCCACTGCGGATCGGGCATGCAATCTGCATCCGTGAACACAACATGGGTCGCGCGACTGACTGCGATCCCCCGATTGCGCGCAGCATAAGATCCAATTTGCAAGCACAGCTCAATCTGCATATTCCGCGCGAGGCATCCGCGATCAAAGCTTTCTGGCACCGGCTCATTTGCCACTATGATGACCTCAAATTCAGTGTGTGGCAGCGTTTGCGCTTTGAGCGCCGCCAGCAAATCCGGCAACACAGTCCAATGGCGATACACTGGCACGACCACGCTAAGCTTTGGAATTTCATGCATATCTATCGCACCGATCAACTGGGATTGGACACAAGGCCCGTTGCGTCCCACTCTAAAAGACAATGCTTACTGTTTCGTGCAGCGGATTAGATCTTTGCGCGAAATCACATGAAAAATGACCAATGAACGCCACTACGCCAGGTCCAAATAGGCGCGCGCAATCATCTCTGGGTCAAAGCGCCCCAATGACTGCTTCGCATCCGAAGTATCAGTCGGGGTCACTAACACGGTCGCAATTACTTGGGCCAAGGCCGCAACATCCCCCACCGGCACCAAGGTGCCATAAGCACCATTCCCCAAGACCTCCCGTGGGCCAGATGGGCAATCGGTTGAAATCACAGGGCAACCGACGGACATGGCCTCTGCAATTACCATTCCGAACCCCTCCCAATGCGACGAAACAACCAAACAGGCCGCGTCTTTCATATAGTCAGCTGGCGCATCGACGGCGCCAAGGCATTTAATATCCTCCGCGTAGCCCGTCTGGTCGATCTGATGTTGCAAGTCTGCCCGCAAAGGCCCGTCGCCCAAAATAAGCAACCGTACATGGTGATCCGCACGCAGGCGCGCAAACGCAGATATCGCGACATCGACCCCCTTTTGCGCCACCAAACGCCCGCAAATCACCACAACCGGCACCTGTGACGGCGCGCACCATGGATGCGCGGGCGTGGGCAAAACACGCGGGCGCTCCACCGGATTGTAGATGGTTCGCGTTCGCCCCTGTGTCGCGCGGTGCGCCTGTTCCAAATCGCGCGCCACGCCACGAGACACACAGACCAAATGATCGGCCGCAAATGACAGCTTCATCGCGAGCCAAGCGATAAGCCGGCGCCCAAGCGGTTTATGTTTGAAATCAAGACTATGGTGCGTGTGGAACGTCCACACCAATGGCGTTTTGCGCCTGCCTGCCAGAGCGCGCGACACCACTGCCATGGCGCTCATGTAGTCCCGCGCTGTGATGATCAAATCTGGGTTTGATCGGCGCAAAAACCGCGCCAATGTTAGGGCCGCGCCCCGCGTTTTGCCCCCCGCGACAACCACGTTTACGCCTTTGGGCATCGCGCGCAGCGGTGGGCACAAGACGAACATATCGACCCTGCACCCCAAGCGTCGCATGGCGCGGGCCAAAGTGAGAAACACCACACCAATACCGCCCCCATCAAGACTGTCGGTGACAAAACAAATGCGACGTTGGATGTTTGAGTGTGGTTCCTGCATGCTATTTTTTGCTCAACAGATGCGTGGTGAGAAGATGTAAAAATTCAGGATGCAGCGTGTCACCAAAGGCGAGACTGTCGTCGATATCATCCGAAAACAGCGGCTTGTCTGACGCCAAGTGAGGCAAGAATTCTTGCTGCAGAGCTGCGTTATCGGCCACGAATTGATCGTAGAACGCCGCAACATCTGCACTGTCGCTAAACAAAGAGCGTTCGGGCATTTGCGACAGCCGCTGGACCAAACGCCGCGTTATCCGCTTTTTGCCCAAGGCCTCAAAATTCTTTCGGGCGTTCTTTTGCGGCACATGCCCGTTTTGCATCCGTTTCCAGATCACCCAATCGCGCGGCAAGGCCACATTTTCAGAACTCCCAACACGCATCTTGGGCAGCGCAACGCCAATGCCATCGCCAAAGCCCCGCACAATATTGTCTGCGGCGACAAGGTCTTCGAACCGCAGCACATGCAGTTTCTCAAACGCCTTCGCCCACGCGCGCGCTTGCCCGAGATAGTCGAAACGATGCCAAAACCGCTGTCGAAAGTCGGCAAAACTACCTTGGTATTCCGTTGTCTTGATATGCTCTTGATAGAGCGATTGGCTGTATTCAATTTGGCGCCGCACCACCATGACAACCTCAACCTCATCAACGGGAAAATGGTTTCTTAGGTCGCGAATATAGGCATCACGTTTGGGCCAATACTCTGCGCCTGAGGCGGGGATTCGTTGCTGCGCACCTTGATCGTTCAGGCCGATGTGACGAAAGAAGGGCTCAGCGCTGATGATTGTCGCGTCGAAATCCATTGATCTGTGGGCGACTTTTTCAAAAAACTGGCTCGCGTCACGGCGTGTCAGGGCGGCGTGCGCACCGGAAAAGGCATTGGCAATCCCGATGTGCGCGTAATGTGGCGGCCAGCCAATCAGGTCATAATTCGGGTACCAAATGCCGTGTTTTTGCAACTTGCGCCGATTGCGCGCAAGTCCGCGTTGCAGCGACGTGGTGCCCGTTTTATGGGTGCCTATATGCAAGATCAGACGTCCCATTGCGCGTGCCCTATTTTGACAGGGGCGCGCTGGTGATCGGCACTGTCAGAGGTTTGAAGCGCGTGTTCCCACAGATCTGTCACACGCTCCGCCGAGAAATCTGCCGCACGCATGCGCCCCGCCGCACCCATTGCATCGCGCGTTTTAGGCTGCGTCATTAACTGTGACAAAGCCGCTGCAAAATCAGCAATTCTGTCACCGTCACTGGGCACGAAAAGGCCGGTTTGCTCATGGGAGACGATATGGTTAAAGCCCGTGCAATCTTCAAATCCCACGACAGGCAATCCATGCGCGAGTGCCTCGACCACGACAAGGCCAAACCCCTCGAATTTGGCAGGATGAGCAAGGATCGCGGAGGTCGCATACACGTTTTCGATATCCTGCGTATGGCCGCAAAGTTGGACTTTCTCTTCGAGACCCAAATCTGCGATCTGCGCCTTTAACGTATGTTCAAGCGGTCCGACGCCATAGATGTGACAGCGCCAGTCTGGAAAATCATGCTGAATCTGCGCCCAAGCCGCGATCAAAAGGTCATGGCGTTTCACATCCGCCAAACGACCAACAGACACGACCACCTTTTCGCGCATTGCTTCGGTGGAAACCTCTGTGTCCTGCATGCGAGACGCATTTGGCAGGACCATCACCTTTGCGCGCAAGTGGGGGTCAAACCAAGGCACAAATTCTGGCAGCAACGTCCCGATGCCATCAAACCGCTCCAGTGATTTCTTGCGCAGTTTTCGATCAACGGGGTTTGGATCCCAACGCGCAGGGTTTTCGAAATCTTGCGCCGGCACATTGTGCAGCGACGCAAACAAGCGCGGTTTGTGTTTGGTCTTGGCCCAGCCCACCGCAGTGACGGCCGGCGGCAAAAAAGCACACACAACGTCGGGGCGCGTGGCATCAATATGCGCGGCAATGCGTGTGCGAAACCCGTAGTGTTGGCTCATCCATTGCAGTCGCGCGAGACCAGGCACAAACACGCGATTACGATGCATCACCGACCGCAGTCGATCAAACCCACGTCTCAGCCGCGACCGATGTTCATTTCGTGGCCGCAAATTTGCCAAGGTGATACCTTTGCGCAGCGCATAGAAAGGCGCTTTTCCGCGCGGTTCATGTGTCACGATATCAACAGCATAGCCGCGCTCGTGCAGGGCATTCGCCGTATCAATCAACACACGTTCCGCCCCACCGCTGCGCTGGGCAAGCTTGTCTATCACAAAGCAAATCCGTGTTTTTCGAGGCGGGGAAAGCACCATTGTTAGCCTTTCACACGCACATTTTGCGCCAAATCCAACAGGATCATATCGGCCATACGCGCTGCAAAAACGGCGTGCCTGTACGCGCATATCTGCATAGAGGCGTCCGCCATCTTCCGCCACAAACGCGCCACTTTTTTCTGGGCATCATCGCGAGCAATACGAACGCCGCTCTGTGCAAGCTGCCCGATCAAAATCTCCGCAATGTCGCGAATGGCCAGATTTCGCAACACCGATGTCTCGGTACCCTCGGACGTGGGCACTTTTATGTGTTTGGCAATTGTGTCTGAAAACCGCACGCGCGATGGATCAACAGACTTGGCAAGGGCGTCGATAAAACGCGATTGAGCTGTGACGTCTTCAGCGCTGATGTGAAGGCTGTCCAAGACCATCGGCACCACGCGCAACGCATCACCGGAGGGCGCGGCGCACAGACCGTCGAGGAACCGCGCAATCAACGTCACTTGATCAGCATCGAATGACACATCTGGTAAGACAAACAGGGGGTGATGATCTGGCGCATATTCACAGTCAATCGCGCATCCAACGGCCGCTGCCAATCGCGCATCGTCGCGCAACATAAGGTCGCCGTTGTACATTTGGTTGTCCGCTTGCGGCACCCAAGGCGCACTAAAAAGCGTGTAGCCTTGACCGCAAATTTCTTGCAGTTCTTGAGGGCTCAGGGGGCTAGGGGTCAAGATCTCCGACCCGCCAATCAGCATTGCGATTTGCATTCGATTACCCCCGCATCAATGAGGTTTTGAGACGGTACAATGCGTATTTCGGGTCGTTGATAAACGCGTTCAGCTTGTACTGTGCAGCCAAAATGGGGGCTGCATTGTTTGCCGCAAACCGCGCAACCACGAAATCGGATTTGGCACGCACACGGCGGGTGACCTGCGGCCCATACCCCATAAGCGACGCTTTGTGTTTGTTGAAAATGGTGGCGTAACAGGCCCGAATTTCCGAGGCATTGCGCCCAACATCAGACTTTAAATAGCAACAATGCGACGCCGTGCCTTCGGGCGCTACAATTTGCCCACCCACACGTACAAATGAAATGAAATAGTCGAGATCTTGCAAGCGCGGCAGCCGCTCGTCGAAGCGCGAGGTCAGGTTAAACGCAGCCCGCGTGCCCAGCAAAGTCCAAAGATAGGCGCGCAATTTGTCGCCAACAAACAGATCTTTAAGCTGATCGCCCCCGACGTTTTGCTGCACCTTGTAACGCCTGCGGCCTTCCCACTTCCAATCATAGTTGCAGGTGACCCAAATGCTGTCCAAATCAATGCCAGCGTGGATCATTTGATAGATGCAGTGAAATTGTGCCTGAAGCTTGCCCTCATACCAAATATCGCCCGCGTCCAACCATGCCAGAAAGGGCGCCTCAGCCGCGTCGAGCAACGTGTTGCGCGTCACGGGGCGACCTTCGTTTTGCGCGGACTTGATCAGATCGATCTCAAGCGGGCTTGCCAAAATGACCCGTTCCGCCTGCGCCAGTTCATCCGCACAAGACCCGTCATCAACGACGATCACCCGCAGACTGCCGCCCCACGTTTGCCGCGCAATCGAGGCCAGCGATAGATCCAGCCCGTGTGAATCGTTGAAATGCGGGATTAAGACGTCAAGTGTGGCCACCAAATCCGATCCTTGTGTCGAGAATGCAGGTCACATTTTTATGCACCATCAAGGTTAAGGAGAGCTTATTTTCTTCCGGCTTCGACCTGATCTCGCGCGGCATCCATGTTGAATTCATGCACCGTAATTGCGTCTGCAACGTTCGGGAAATATGTCAGCTCGCCATGTTCCAAAACCACTGCGCAATCACACAGCTCGCGGATCATTTTCATATTGTGAGACACAATGATGGCCCCGCTGCGTTTCAATCTGTCGCGCATGACGGCACTGCTTTTGCGCCGAAACGCTGCGTCGCCCACGGATGTGACTTCGTCCACAATATAAGTGTCGAAGGGAATCCCCATCGAAATTGCAAAGGCGAGACGGGCCTTCATGCCGGAAGAATATGTCCGCACAGGCATGTTGAAATTCTGACCCAACTCTGTGAAATCGCGCACAAAATTCACAAGATCATCTGTGTCGATCCCGTAAACCCGCGCCACGAACACAGTATTTTGAACGCCGGTCAAGGCGCCGTGGAACGACCCCGAAAAACCAACGGGCCAAGACACTTTTCCCGCCACCTGCACGGCCCCACTGTCAGGCGCCATCTTGCCAGAAATGATTTTCAGCAAGCTGGTTTTCCCCGCCCCATTGCGCCCCAAAACGGCCAAGCTGCACGCCTTTGGAATGTCCAGCGTCGCGCTGTTTAGAATGGTATGACGCGTCCCGTTGCGTCCAAAAGATTTCGTCAGATTTGTGAGCTGCAGCATGTCACTTGCGATCTCTCAAAGAGTAGTAAACCATCACCACAATTACCCAAGCGAAGAAGGCAAAAAACGCAACGAGTGCCGTGGTTTGAAAGGTCTTCGGATAGGTCGCGCGTTCCGCCGCCATCGGTTTTATATGCGCCGCCAAGTACCTGCTTTGTCGTCGCGCATCCGCATTCGCGAGGTCCAAAGCGGCGAGGGCTTGCACATAGGACTGCTCAGCGAATTCCACCTCAACGCTTAGCTCTTCGTGTTGGCCAATCAGTTTTGCAAAATCTGCATTGGCGTCCGTTGGCCCTGCACCAAAGGCTTCTCGCTCCAACGCGATTTGTTGTTCTATGACACCAATTTTGCGATCAAGCTGTTTCAATCGTGGATCAGCTTCGCGCGCAGACAAGGCCAGCACCCCACGATCCACAAGCGCCTGTGTCAGTTGTGTTTGGAGCCCTTGCAACACCCCCCTTTGCCCTTGGATATTCGCATTGGGGTCAATGACTTGCGTCCGATTTCGGAACTCTGCCAATGTACTGCGAGCGTCTTTCAGGCGCGCGGCAGCCAACGACAAATCTTGTTGGGCATAAGACGTCGCATCGGCGCGGGCGTTTTTAGACAACCCGTTGATCATCGCAGAGCTTTGCGCAAACATTTCTGTCGCCAGAATGACGGCTTTGTCGGCATCGAAAGCGCGTATTTCTACATCCAAAATGCCCGATCGATTGTCATAGGTGACGTCAATCATCCTGTTCCAAAACCTATGCAGATCTTCAATTTCAGGGGCGCTCCCCATGCAAAAAATGACGTCTCGCGGCGTGTCGTTGCATTGAAACATGGACACAAGGTCCAGTTTTTCATCCAAACGACGGACCATTTGTTGGCTTTGGATGAAGTCGTACAAAATTTCGGAATCAGTGCGTTCGGCATTTGAAACTTGCCCCAAACCGCCCAACATTTCGAGCGCAGGAGAAGTCTGCGCACTGCGCACAGAAAACCCAACGCGGGTGACGTATTGATCCTGTGCAAACGCCAAAAGATATGTGAGCGTTCCGACTGTTGGCAGCAAAACAGCAAGGCAAAACAATACGATAATACCATAGTGACGTTTATGCACGCGCGCCGGTCTGGCCACGGGCATCACGAAAACCTGCGCGTCTTGTTGCGGTTCTTGGGGGTCACTATTGGCGTGTTGCACGTCGTTTGCACCTTTGCACTTTGCGAGACCGTCATCGTTCACGGTATGGCAATGTTTAGCGGCACAGTATTGTCATGTGGTAAATGCCCGTCAGATGGCGACCCCACATATGAGTTCATGCAACACAGGGCGCCCCGTGACCGATATTCCGCTTTCAACCGTGCTACGCCAATCGTCCGCGACGATTTCGGCTTTGATGGCGCGTGAAATGGCCACGAACTATGGTAAATCGCCTGGAGGTTATATCTGGGCGGTCTTGGAGCCTGTGGCGGGCATCGCTTTGATGACGGTGCTGTTTTCCATCGCGTTTCGAGACCCGCCAATCGGGATCAGCTTTGCGCTTTTTTATGCGACCGGCATGCTGCCGTTTACGATGTACAAGGACTTGTCTGGGAAAATTGCCAATGCGGTGCACTTTAATGGCAAGCTTTTAAGCTATCCCGCGGTGACCTTCATGGATGCCATTCTTGCGCGGCTTATCTTAAACGTCGTGTCGCAGATCGTCATTTTTGGCATCGTTGTGGGCGCGATTATCGCCTTTTCTGACACCCGCGCGCAACTGGACGCGGGCTACATCGCGGTGGCGCTTGTCGCAACCATCATTCTGTCGTTTGGGATCGGTCTATTCAACAGTATCGTGTTTATGAAATTGCCCATTTGGGAAAACATATGGGCCATTTTGAACCGGCCTATGTTTATGATTTCATGTGTCTTTTTTACGTTTAGTGACGTGCCAGCGCCCTATCAATCCTTGCTGTGGTACAATCCCCTCGTTCATCTGGTTGGACTTATGCGCAAAGGGTTTTATCCCGCATATGACGCCTCATATGTCTCGATGATTTATCTGTTCGGTCCACCTTTGGTCTTGGCCGCCTTTGCTCTGTTGATGTTGCGCAGGTTCGGCAATAGTGCGTGAGTTGCGCCGTTCTAAGTGGGCACAAAAAAGCAACCGCAGCTGTCCGCCACGATTGCTATAATTTCTACGCCGTCGAGTGGGATTAAGCGTCCAAATTCTCGACGTTCAAAGCGTTGTCTTGGATGAACTCACGACGCGGCTCAACAACATCGCCCATAAGCTTGGTAAAGATATCATCAGCCTCGGCAAAATCTTCGATTTTCACCTGTAACAAAGTGCGTGCTTCTGGGTCCAACGTGGTTTCCCAAAGCTGATCGGCGTTCATCTCGCCCAAGCCTTTGTAGCGCTGCAGCGACAGACCTTTTTCGCCCTCTTCCAAAATGGCGTTGAGCAAATCGATCGGACCGTGGATCAGGCTAAACCGTTCCTTGCGCATCAATTGCGATGGATCGTCGTAAACGCCTGCTGTGGCTTGCACTTCTTGGTTAATGCGGCGGGCTTCACCACCACGCAAAATCGCGCCGTCAAGCGTGCGCACTTCTTCAACACCGCGCAGAACACGAGTCAAACGAATGCCAACATCCTGCGTTGGACGACCTTTCCAGCCGCGCTCGAATTCAGGGGCAATCATATCAAGACGCTTGGCGATCAGATCGGCTGTGCCTTGCAAGTCGCCATCAACGCGGCCAGGCTCAAAAGCCCCCGCCAAAGCAGCTTGTTCGATGATGTGACGTGGGTAATGGGTTGGAAAGGCGTCCAGAATGCGCTTAAACGTCCGCGCGCCTTCAACGACACGGGCCAAATCGGCCCCAGCAATTTCTTCGCCCGATTGCAAGCGCAGCACAGCACCGTCAGTACCTTGCTGAATCAAATACTCGTCCATCGCCGCTTGGTCTTTGAGGTAAACTTCAGACTTGCCACGCGCCACTTTGTACAAAGGCGGCTGCGCGATATAGAGGTGTCCGGCCTCGATCAAAGACGGCATCTGACGGAAGAAAAAGGTTAACAACAGCGTCCGAATGTGGGCACCGTCGACATCCGCATCGGTCATGATGACAATCTTGTGGTAGCGCAATTTGTCCAAATTGAATTCGTCGCGACCAATACCTGTGCCGAGCGCCATCACCAAGTTGCCGATTTCTTGCGACCCGAGCATCCGGTCAAACCGCGCCCGCTCCACGTTCAAAATCTTACCACGCAACGGCAAAATCGCCTGCGTCCGGCGATCACGGCCCATTTGTGCAGAGCCCCCCGCTGAGTCACCCTCCACGAGGAAGACTTCGGTTTGGGATGGGTCTTTTTCAGAACAATCCTTGAGCTTGCCTGCCAAGAAGTTCACGTCCAATGCCGATTTGCGGCGTGTCAGCTCACGCGCCTTGCGCGCCGCTTCACGGGCCATAGCGGCCTCGCAAATTTTGCCCACGATCATCTTGGCAATCTGCGGGTTCTCATCGAACCATTCCTTCAGTTTCTCGCCGACCAAGTTCTCAACGGCAGGGCGCACTTCGGACGACACCAGTTTGTCCTTGGTTTGTGACGAAAACTTCGGATCCGGCACTTTGACGGACAACACACAGGTCAACCCTTCGCGCGCATCATCGCCCGTGAAGGTGATTT
>NZ_JBDMZG010000142.1:0-3069 GCF_039769035.1 Pacificibacter sp. | reverse complement strand
GCTCGACACGATCAAAGATGACGTAATCTGGTGGTCTGCTGGTGCGGACACGCCTCAGTTGCTCGCAGATGGCGAAGTTGTCATGGGCTCCACGTACAACGGTCGTTTGTTCAGCTTGATCGAAGAGCAGAAGCAGCCAGTTGCGATGCTTTGGGACGCTCAGGTGTTTGACCTTGACGGTTGGATCATCCCAGCGGGTCTTCCTGCGGATCGTTTGGCGCGCGTTAAGGACTTCGTAAAGTTCGCAACAGACACACAGCGTCTTGCAGACCAGTCCAAGTACATCTCTTACGGTCCTGCACGCGCGTCTTCTGCGCCGTTGGTCGGAAAGCACATCGATCTTGGTATCGATATGGCGCCACACATGCCAACAGATCCTGAGAACGCAAAGAACACGTTCCTCTACAACTACGAGTTCTGGGCTGACTACCGCGACGACATCGACGCGAAATTCCAGGCATGGTTGGCTAAGTAAGCCTTTCCTAACTTGAAGAGGCGGGCCTAGTTGGCCCGTCTCAACCCCCCTCTCATTCCCCTGAGGATAATGATGACAAGCGTTCCCGACACAGATGCCGCCGGCCGAGTCCTTTCCGCCGATGGCACCCCCCTCAAGCAATCTCTGAACCGCGCGCTGCGCCGTCAGAAGTTACGCGCCCTCGCGTTGATTGCTCCGCTTTTGATCTTTGTTCTCGTGTCTTTTGTGGCACCGATCCTTGATATGTTGTTCCGCTCTGTCGAGAACCAACTGATTTCTGACAACCTTCCTCAAACGGTTGTGATCCTAGAAGACTGGGACCCCAACAGTGGTGAATTGCCGAGCGAGGCGGTTTTTGAAGCCTTCGCGGGTGATCTGCAAATCGCCATCAGCAAAAAGGTACACACGCGCATTGGGTCTCGTTTGAACTACGAAAAACCCGGCATTTCTTCGCTGTTCCGCAAAGCAGGACGGCAGGTCAAGAAGTGGGACATCCCGAATGATGGTCCATACAAAGAAAAGTTCGCGGACCTGAACAAAGGGTTTGCCGACATTGAAGTGTGGCGCACGATCAAGACTTATAGTGGTGCCTATACCAACGGCTATTTCCTGAATTCTATCGACATGCAAAAGGGCGCTGATGGTGCCGAAGCGCGACCTGAAAACGAACAGATTTACATCACTTTGTTCATCCGCACGCTGATCATGTCGCTGGCGATTACCTCGCTTTGTATTTTACTCGGCTACCCGGTGGCTTGGATCTTGGCGAACCTGCCGTCGCGCACGGCAAACTTGTTGATGATCCTCGTGCTCTTGCCATTCTGGACATCGCTTTTGGTGCGCACATCCGCGTGGAAAGTGATGTTACAGGATCAAGGGGTGGTGAACGAAGTACTGGTCTGGATTGGTCTTGTTGCCGACGATTCACGACTGGCCTTAATTAACAACCAAACGGGCACGATCATTGCGATGACGCATATTCTGCTGCCCTTCATGATTTTGCCGCTCTACTCGGTGATGCAGACAATCTCGCCGACATACCTTCGCGCGGCGAAGTCATTGGGCGCGACGGATTGGACAGCGTTCTGGCGCGTGTACTTCCCGCAGTCTATTCCGGGTATTGGCGCGGGGTCGATCCTCGTGTTCATTCTATCGATCGGTTATTACATCACGCCTGAACTGGTGGGTGGCACGAAGGGTGTGTTCATCTCGAACCGGATTGCCTTCCATATTTTATCATCGCTGAATTGGGGTCTTGCCGCTGCGCTGGGCACTATTTTGCTGGTGGTCGTGATGGCCCTCTATTGGGCCTATGACAAGATTGTCGGCATCGACAACGTAAAGCTGGGATAAGAACATGGTCGCACTCACACCGATTTCGCGCAAACCCATGTCCTTTGTGGTTCCAACAGTTGCGGCGGCTGGCGCTGTCGCGGGCATCTTTGTTGGCGCTGCGCAAGGCTCGTCACTCTTGGGACTGCTTGTTGGCGCAGCTTTGCTGGCTGTAATCGCAGTCATCGTGATGCAAGACATTCTGCCTGAGCGCATGATGAAGTGGATCGTCACTGCGGGCTTTGCAATTGCGGGCTTTATCCTCGCGGGTTTGCCTGCGCTTATCATTGGCGCGCTGTTTGGGTGGTTCTTTGGTTGGTTCGCCTATTGGCTTTTTGAAGGTCGCTATCGCGGGAAAGTCGCGCCTTATCTGACCTCTGGGCAAGTGCTATGGCATTTCACGTTTCGTGTGATTTGTGGCGCGATCTTTGTGTTTTTGATCACGCCAATTCTTGTTGTGATGCCGCTCAGCTTCAACGCGCAGGACTTCTTTACCTTCACGCAAGAGATGCTGCGGTTTGATCCGGCTGGCTACTCGCTCAAGCACTATCGTGATTTCCTGACCAACCCTGAATGGACGAATGCCGTTGCCAATTCGCTGCGCATTGCGCCTGTGGCGACCTTGCTGTCGGTTTCACTGGGTACGCTCGCGGCAATTGGTTTGAGCCAAAGCCACGTCCCGGGACGTCGTGCGATTATGGCGATCCTGATTTCGCCAATGATTGTTCCACTGATCATCTCGGCTACGGGAATGTATTTCTTCTACGCCAAAATCGGTATTATTGGCACCTATTGGGGTGTGGTCCTCGCCCACACGGTACTGGGCATTCCCTTTGTGATTATCACCGTTACCGCGACGCTGGTTGGGTTTGACAACTCTTTGACGCGCGCAGCGGCGAATATGGGCGCGGGTCCTGTGAAGACTTTCTTCAAGATCCAAATGCCGCTCATCCTGCCAGGTGTTATTTCCGGCGGTTTGTTCGCGTTCATCACATCGTTTGACGAGGTGGTTGTAGTGATCTTTATTGGTTCTGCGAAACTGCAAACGCTGCCTTGGCAGATGTTCACTGGATTGCGTGAACAGATCAGCCCAACGATTTTGGCGGCTGCGACGATCCTTGTGGGGATCTCTATCATCCTACTCACCATCGTTGAAATGTTGCGCCGCCGGTCCGAGCGCTTACGCGGGATGAGCCCAGCTTAATCCGGCCTCATAGAGCAATAAAAAAAGCCGGCTTCCCAGAGGAGCCGGCTTTTTCATT
>NZ_JBDMZG010000141.1:0-14546 GCF_039769035.1 Pacificibacter sp. | reverse complement strand
TCTGTCTCATCTTCCACTCCTTGGTGGTTACGATGAGCCAGAAACACTCTCTTAGCAAATACGACTATTTGGACCCATAGGCGCTGACGTCAGACAAACCTGTTTGCCGGTGATGTGGCGCAAAAAATGGGCTGTGCGACTTATGGTATTCGACCTGAACACATCACAATAGACACGAACGGGACATGGCAAGGCACCATTCGGCATGTCGAACGTTTGGGGGCTGACACAATATTGCATTTGGAGGTTGCGAACCTCGGGCCGCTTCTTGTGCGCACCCAAGGCGATATCGCTTATCGTGTGGGCGATACTGTTTTCGCGACACCTCAATCAGACAAAGAGCATCGGTTTGATGTTTGAACAGGCGCGCCCGCAGTGGTTTTATCGCGTCTGCACTCTAGTCACGGTAGGTCCTCTCTCCGTGATCTAGCCTTTGCCCTCAGTGCGCTACACCAAGTTTTGGGGATGGCGCGCGAGGGCAGGGGTATTGGCCGCAGATACGCCGCCTTCCTGCGATGTCAACCGTTCGGCTTAGCCTTGCAGCAATGCGGCACCGACACTTGTGCCCGTCGCTGATTGGCCTTTAAGAAAGGGCCGCTTGGTGACGAACTGTAGCATCTCTAAAAAATGTATATTTTTTGCAAAGGGGCGGGTAACGATTGAGGACCCATTCACGCCAGCGTTCAACTGTACAATTTAAATCGTTATAGGCTTGGCCAAGCAAATAGAGATTTGCAAGATGTCCAGCAATCCCGTTAGGAAGCGAATGAACCCAGGGGTTGCCACGCAATACTCACCTGAGTTCCTCGCTGCTTTCCGGAACATCTGTGAGATATACTCACAATCGAATTTTTTATTCCCCGAGAAGCAGGTCTTGATTTTGATGTTGGACAACCACATCAGCTCGTGTAGAGCAGAAGAATTTTCTGTGCAGATCGTGATGCGCTTGGCTGGCGATATCTTCAGAAAATAAGCGATCGGCCCTGAGCGGACATTGGCAAATGCACAACTTTCTGCGGTGCAACTTTGAAAATGAGTTTTTTCTTTTCCGTCAATTGAAGGTTGCCTGTGGCGCGAGTAGCTTGGTCAGGTTTACACCATCCGCCACCAAGATGTTGTGGGAATGGCGGACAGCCATTATTAGCCGCCTCGAAAAAGTGAAAAGCCCCATGGTGTGAATTTGAATGGCAAGTGAAAGTGCTCGCTCACATTGTCGATTCCAAACCGGAACACAGCGACATCCACAAAGGACGGAGCCGGCAGGGCGACGCCCCGCTGCAGGTAGTAGTCGCCGACATCAAATTCAACTTCATATGTTCCGCGTAGGACGCCTTGGCCGTCCGCAACTGGATCAATCAACTGGCCATTTGGGGCGCAGGCACCTTGGGCAATGTCAGTTGGTTCGGGACTTATGCGGCGCAAGCGCACCTTGAGGCCAACGGCCGGTGTGCCGTTCGCGACATCAACCGCATGGATGGAGATCCCACCGGAGTGTTGAGTGGGTGTTGCCTGTTCGATCATTCTGATGTCTCCAAACTAAATTCTGGGCCTGCATAATGCGTATCGACAGTTATTTTCTGCTCAGAAATTTGATTGGCGATCAAAGCAATATGGCTGTGCAACGCCATTGAGATGTCGGGCGCATAAGCTAACCCGACGGCCTTATCTGCGAGACCCAATTTTTGAACTGTGGCAGGGCGTTTGCCTGCAAGCATATCAGTTATCGCGCGTTCGACGCCAAGATCGATACGGGCCAAAGCGGATGCCGCGAAGACGTCGGGGTCTTTCGCGCTCCAATCCGTGGCGTTTCCGATTTGGCGCATGCCAGTTGCACGGCAGGCCTTGGTTGCGCCGGTTCTCGCGGCATTCAGCATTGTGAATAGAAGATCGACGCCCTGATCTGCCATCGCGCTGGCCCACGCCTCGGTAATCGCGCTGTCGTCTTGCGTGCCGCAAAACCCAGTGATGACGCGAATATTTGCGTGGGCAAAACGCGCCCCCGCCACAAAAGCAGCGCGGCCTTTGAGGCCGGGGACAACCCTATGGCCTGATAAATGTCCGATGATGCCGGTTTTTGACAATCGCGCGGCAAGGACACCCGCCAAAAACGCTGACTGTTCTTGCAGAACGTCATAGCTTGCAATGTTGTCCGCAAAGATGTTGCCTTGAACCACCGCGAATGAACAGTTCGGAAAGGCCTGCGCGACGGCTGGTGTGATTTGATTGCCTTGCCCGCCGATAAACACGACGCCATCACTGTGTTGCGCCGCGCCGCTCAACGCGTCAGACATTTTCATGGGGTCGTAGGGAATGCCGTCGACAACGGTGAGTTGGGCGTTTGATGTGTCGTGCAGGCGTTCAACACCGCTTAATGCGCGTTCGTTGAAGCCTCCGTCTTTGACAGCTCCTACGAACAATATAGAGATATTCATACGCGTTTCCTGTTGTGCGCGATGCGCCGAAGCGCACCGCGTTTGCTTTATCCGCCGTTGACGTTCGCGGCTTTGATCAACGGAGCCCACGTTGTGATGGCACCACCAACAAAGGTTGTGAACTCATCGGACGTCATTTCCGTATGGGCAATGCCAAATTTTGCGAGCTGTTCGATCACCGGTTCCATTTGCATGATGGCCTCAATGGTGTCGTGAATTGTTTCCACCATCTCAGCGTCCATGCCCGCAGGACCGGACACGCCTGTCCAGTTTTCGATGACAATGTCGTGGCCTAATTCTCGGAACGTTGGAATTTCTGGGAACAAGGGTGAGCGCTCTGGCGATGCAAGCGCGATCGGCTGTGTCTCACCTTCTTTGATCAAATCGCCATTCAATGCGACCATATCGTAATAGGCCTCAAGAACTCCTGCGCGGAAATCCTGAATGGCAGGGGCGCTGCCTTGGTAGGGGACGTGAATTTGCTCGATGCCTAGAGATGCATCAACAGCCTGTCCGAGGATGTGGGTGATCGACCCAACACCTGAGGACCCGTAGGTGATGCCGTCTGTGTTTGCGCGTTCAATGTAGTCTTCGATCGATGTGATGCCTGAAGACGGTTGTACAAACAACGCAGGTGTTGAGGCGCCGAGATACGCGATATGTGTGAAATCACCCATCGCGTCGTAAGGCAGTTCTTCAAATTGAGTGGGTGCGATTGTGAATGGCGCGTTGTTACCAAGGATCAATGTGGTTCCGTCTGGGTCTTGATCGGCGACGAAATCCGCAGAGACCGTGCCGCCAGCCCCTGGACGGTTGTCGACGACGGCCTTTTGGCCAAATTCGCTTTCGAAGTATTGCGCGAGAACACGCGCGATGAGATCGCTTGTGCCGCCGGGCGGGAAGGTCACAACGATGCGAACGGGTTCGTCTGTCCATTTGCCGGGTTCAGCATAGGCAGGGGCAGAGAAAAGGAGGGATGCGGCGCCGAGGGCGAGAAGATGTTTCATGGTCTGGCAGTTTCCTTTTTGGAGTTGAGCAAGTTTATGTTTCGGAAGTGGAGGGGATGGTTTTGCTGGTTCGACGTTGCCGAATGGCGGAATAGAAGGCGTAGACCAGCAGCAGCGCGGTGATCACAATGAGGGTTCCGCTGATGGGGCGCGTGAGAAACACGGTCGCATCTCCGCGAGACAAAAGCATCGCGCGGCGCAATTGCTCTTCCATCATTGGGCCGAGTACAAATCCGATCAGGAAGGGGGCTGGCTCAAATTTGAACAGACGCATGAGGTAACCGACCCAGCCAAAGACCAGCGTCAGCCAAACGTCAAAAACGTTGTTGTTCAGGGAATAAACGCCCACACAAATCAGCACGATGATTGTTGGATACATGTAGCGGTACGGGATTTTGAGCAGTTTCACCCAAAGGCCAATGAGGGGAATATTCAAGATCAGTAAAAGCACGTTCCCGATCAAGAAGCTCGCGACGAGGCCCCAAAAGAGGTCGGCATGATCCACCAACAACCGAGGGCCAGGCACGATGCCGTACATCATCAAGGCTCCGATCACGAGCGCCATGGACGCGCTGCCGGGAACCCCCAAAGTCAGTGTCGGGATAAAGGCGGTCTGCGTGGCGGAATTGTTCGCGGCCTCAGGTATCGCAACGCCTTCGATGGCGCCTTTGCCAAATTTGGCACGGTTCGGGGATACCTTTTTTTCGATGGCATATGCGACGGCGGAGGCCACTGTTTGCCCCGTACCGGGCAAGGCACCAAAGAAACTACCGATCCCTGAGCCACGGAAAATAGGCGCTATCATCGATTTCCATTCCGCTTTCGAGGGATAGAAATTGGCGTAGTCAATTTCGTTGTCATGTTCGCCCCTCGCATTGGCGCGAATGGACACGATCAGTTCCCCGACGCCGAAAAGTCCCATGGCGACGATGACCAAATGCACCCCATCGCGCAGTTCAGGGATGCCCATGGTAAAGCGCTCAGCCCCCGTGGTGATATCTACACCCACTGTGCCGAACATCAATCCGGCCGCAACCATGGCGATCCCCTTGATCGGGCTGCCGTTAGAGACCGCAGATGCTGCGACGAGGCCAAGCAGGATCACCGCAAAATATTCTGTCGGACCAAAGTTGAGGGCAAGTTGGGCCAAAGCCGGTGCTAGGATTGCCATGATAATCATGCCCATGATGCCACCGCCAAAAGACGCGATCGCGCTGGCGAATAGGGCAACGCCAGCCCGACCGTCACGGGCCATCGGATATCCGTCGATGCAGGTGATCGAGGAGGACGGCGTGCCCGGGATGTTCATCAAGATTGACGCGATAGATCCACCGTATTCGGCACCGTAGTAAACGCCGGCGATCATCACCAAAGCGGATGTAGGCTCTAGGTAAAACGTGAGGGGAAGGATCATAGAAATGGCGGCCATCGACCCAATGCCCGGTAGGACACCGATGAATGTGCCTAGGAACACGCCGACAAAACAGTACATCAGATTTGCAGGTTCCAGAGCGACCAAAAGTCCGTTGCCAAAGCTGTATAAGATTTCCATCAGTTGAACCCCATAAACGCGTCAAAAGGCAGTCCGATCAGACCGATGAAGAGCCCCCAGCATGCCAAGGCAACAACAGCAGCGAGGGCCATTTTGCCGGGGAACTTGAGCGATGGATCAGGCAGGCTGGCCGTAATCGTGGTCAGGAAAATACCAGGGACAAGCCCGATCCGGCCCACAGTCAGGGCGAACACAGCGAGTGCGCCGCCGATGGCGACAAAGGATATCCAGTCAGGTTTTTCAGCGTCAGACGTGTCTTGCAGGTCAGCGGCAATGACGCCCATTGAAAGCAACGCCAAAATGAACCCCGTGATGACAGGAAAGGCCCCAGTGCCAAGACGGCGCGGCGCACCAACACCCAATTCGAAACCGCCGACAATAAAGATGATGCTGAGGGCGAGGAAACCCGCCCCACCAAGCGCGCCTAAGTACGCATGCGGCGCGTGCTTCTCTTTCGCGCTGTGTTGAAGACGCAGCAAAAAGTCTCTCATAACTCGGCCTCCGTCAAAGCGATGCCGCTTAATTTTGTTAAACGCGCTCTCATGACTGAAACCACTTCCCCTAATGATCTGGAAAGCTCTTCGTCAGCGTCGGCCTTCAGTCTTTTGTTAAAGTCTTCAATGACGCTGTTGATGCTCGACTGTGCATGCAGAGCGATGACAAACGGATAGCCGTGAGTGCGCTGATACTGGCGGTTGAGGTCGGCGAGCTGTGTTGAAAGGGCTGTGTCGGCTTCCAAGAGCTGCAAGCGTCCTTGTTCCAATTGAGATGCCTGTGTCATGGCCGCAGGATCGGGGGGAGACAGCTCAGGGTGCGCGCACAGAAGTTGAACGGCCTCGTCGTGAGGCAGGTTTCGGACCTCAGCCTCAAGCCAGTCGGCGAGATCCGCAACGTCCCCGAACGGCCGAGCCGCTGCGGCGCGCTGCGCCAACCAGACCGAACGTTCGACAATCCGATCCAGAATTGCGACGGCCTGACTTGCGCTGGCCCGGTTCAACGCTTCTATCGAAAACTTATGTGGTGTGGTGTCCCGCATCGAACCTCCTAATGTTAAAGAAAGTCTAACTGCGGCCTGCCATTGCCAACAATTTCAAAAAAGGTCATGCTGCATTCGCAAAAAGGCAATGCTTGGACTCAATCATGGCACTACACATTCTACCGCGCACTTTGAAATACCTCGAAGCCGTCGCACGTTTTGGGTCCATCCAAGGCGCGTCACGCGCGTTGGGAATTACGGCTTCCGCAATCGACCGCCAGATCATCGCGCTGGAGGAAATGTGCCAAACACCGCTGTTCGAAAGACACGCGCGCGGGATGCGGCTGACCTCTGCTGGCGAAGCGGTGGTTCTCATGGCGCGCCGCTGGCATGCAGATGCAGATCGATTGGAAGAAGAGCTGCGCTCTGTACGCGGCGAACAATTTGGTACGGTGCGGCTCGGAACGATGGACAGTCTTGCTAACTCGATCCTGCCAGACTTGGTCAAAAATTTTGCCGTGCGCTATCCACGAATTCGGTTTGCGATCAATATCATGACGCCTAAGGAGGCGGCGCATGAACTCGAGATTGGTACAATCGATCTGGTTCTCGCCTTCAACCTTCCGACCAACCGCGGGCGTCATGATTTGTGGTCTGCACCGTTGCCGTTTGGCTGCGCCGTTGGTGTGGGTCATCCTCTTTGGGGACGCGCGCAAACGACGCTCGGCGAGGCCGCGAAATATCTACTGGCTGCGCAAAGCAGAGATCTGCCTGTGCGCGAATACTTGGAGAAGAGCTATGGGTGGCTTTTTGATACGGCTGAACCGGCGCTTGTGACAAATTCGCTGCAGTTCATGAAACAGGTTTTGGTGGGGGGCACGTACCTATCCATCACATCTCAGCTCGATACTCTTCGTGAATTGGAAGATGGCAGCTTGTCCTTTGTGCCCTTGGTGGATGACGGGTTGCGTCCGCAGACGATTAGCATCGCCATCGATGCCCGTCGTGCCCTTCCAAGGGCCGCGCGCCTCGTTGGAGAAGCCTTGGCCGAAATGGTGCCCGATAGGCTCGCAAGACTGAGCAGCGTCACTGATTAAATCGTGCATATTTGCCTGGATTGCTGTCTGCTAGCTACGGTATTTTCTACTCATAGCCTGACGTAGCAGAACAGACCTCCACGCAAGCCGCAGCGAAGGTCCGGTTTCCGCTCGGAGTGTTGAAAAACTTCCTTACCGCGCTATGGAGTCAGATTTGGAAGAACACCACCCTAAACCTTTCAAATTACACCGTAATTTTTGGGAAAGAAGGTCAGCGGAGAACCATTTTCTGATGTTTGGAAATTTTCAGATGCAGCAAAGAGTTTTTCAACAGAATACATCCCTTCTAAAATCATATCAGATTGGAAGAATATGGAGAGGTATCTGGAAAATCGCAGTGAATTCCCTCGCCCGTATACGGGCGAGGGTTGTTGGCAATCTATGGGCAGGTGTAACCACCATCGATAACCAGATCAGATCCGGTCATGAACGAGCTTTCATCCGAAGCGAGGAAAACAGTTCCGTAAGCGATCTCTTCTGGTTTCCCGAAACGTTTCATCGGCACAAGATCCACTAACGGGCCCCATGCTTCTTTCGGCACAGAACTTTCGAAAAGGTTCGTGTCGAACATCCCTGGGCAGATTGCGTTGATACGAATGTTGTCACCCACAAACTCCAGCGCGGCGGACTTGGTCATCAAGCGCACAGCGCCTTTGGTTGATTGATAGGCCGTCGATACCCCTGCGCCGGCAATTCCGTAGATAGACGCGAAGTTGATAATGGAGCCTCCGCCGTTGTCCTTCATTGCAGGCACGGCGGCCTTCATGCCCAGCAAAACGCCAAGCTGGTTTACGCCGACAATCTGATGGAATTTGTCCACGGTATGATCGAGTAGACCAGCGTGGTAGTAAATACCTGCATTGTTGACCAAGACGTCCAACTTTCCGAAATGGTCCACGGTCTGCTTCACTGCGTCTGACCATTGCGCCTCATCCGTTACATCAAGCGCGACAACTTCAGCGTTTCCGCCTGCCTCACGGATCTCCTTTGCAGTATTCTGGGCGTTTTCCCAAAGGCTCGTCGCCGCCTTACCATCCGCAATCACCGGATCTTCAGGTAGGTTGGCTAACATGAGCGTCGCGCCTTCCTTGGCCATCAGTCTTGCTTGTGCAGATCCCAAGCCTCCACCTGCGCCTGTCAGCAAAACGACCTTTCCATTGAGACGTCCTGTCATTTTCATTCTCCCTATTTGGTTTAAAAATCAATTTGATATGACTCTGAGTGAGCCTGCGTCAGGGAACCTTCATGGCGTCGAAGCTTCCCCAGTTCATGGGCACGAGATAACGATTTTTCAAACCGATCCCGTGCTCCACAAAATTTGTGTTCTTGGATATGTGTTTGTCCTAGAACGGGTAATGCTGTTGAGCATCCTCGATCGTGACCCAGCGCTGGGTTGTGAAAGCATCAATAGCTGCCTTGCCGCCAAAGCGGCCGTAACCACTGTCTTTCACCCCGCCAAAGGGCATCTGTGCTTCATCTCCGACTGTTGGACCGTTGATGTGGCAAATGCCGCTTTCGATTTGGTCGGCGACGGACAAAGCACGCTTGATGTCGTTGGAGTAGACGGATGCAGCAAGACCATAGCTTGTATCATTGGCGACGCGCACGGCTGCCTCGGCATCTTTAACTCGGATGATAGGTTTGACCGGACCGAAGCTTTCCTCGTTGTAAATGCGCATGTCTGGAGTGACGTGGTCCAGAAGTGTTGCTTTATGAATTGTGCCGTCTCGCGTTCCTCCAGCAACGACAATTGCGCCCTTTGCTGTCGCGTCCTCAATAAGCGCATCCATTTTTTCCGCGGCCTCTTGGGTGATCAAAGACCCAAGCACAACGTTTTCATTGGGGTTGCCTGCAGGAAGGCCGTTCGCCTTTGCGGCAAAAGCAGATACAAAGGCCTCCGCGATGCTTTCCTCGACAATGATACGCTCCGTAGACATACAAATCTGTCCTTGGTTCATAAACGCGCCGAAGGCCGCCCCATTTACAGCACCGTCCAGATCAGCGTCAGACAGCACCACCATTGGGGCCTTACCGCCCAATTCCAGCAGCACTGGCTTGAGATGCTTGGCGGCTTCACTGGCAATGATCCGCCCGACGTTGGTCGATCCAGTGAAATTCACATGTCGCACAGCGGGGTGCGCAATCAATGCGCTGACGATTTCAGCCGCATCCTTTGGAGCATTGCTCACGATATTCAAAACACCCGGCGGGAAGCCTGCGTCAGCGAAGGCGGTACCAATGGCTCGGTGTGTCGCGGGGCACAATTCGCTCGCCTTTAAGATGGCGGTATTTCCGCAGGCAATTGCCATTGCAACCGCGCGAACTCCAAGGATCACAGGGGCATTCCAAGGTGCAATGCCCAAGCAAACGCCAAGCGGTTTTCTCTGGGACATAGCAAGACTACCCGGCTTGTTTGATGGGATCACCTCACCGGAAATTTGAGTGGTCATCGCAGCGGCTTCGCGCAACATGCCAGCGGCCAGCATACAGTTGAACCCCGCCCATCCGCCTGTCGCACCCGTTTCCGATAGCATCATGGCGATGATATCAGGAGTGTTCGCTTCCAACGCATCGGCGGCCTTATTCAAAAGGGCACGTCTCTCGGCGGGACCTTTTTGGGCCCAATCGGGAAAGGCCTTTGAGGCAGCTTCGGCAGCTTCAGCAACATCAGAAGGCGTCGCAGCCGCTGCGGTGGAGGCAATATCTCCCGTCACTGGGTTGGTTCGGTTAAATGTGCGGTTATTGGTTGCGGGACGGCTTTCGCCGCCAATCAGAAGATCTACTTGCATATTTTTACCCCTTAAAAACCCATAACTTCGGCCATAACGGAGGCCTCAAGCCCCCCGTCGCAGGCAATGTTGGTGCCATTGACCCAACGCGCCATATCGGAGGCGAGGAATGCGATGGTCGGTGCGATGTCATTGGCGGTTCCTGCGCGCCCGACACGGTCGATGTCACTGTTGACGCGCGCATCCCCCAAGACATCGCGGAATTGCTTGAGAATCGGGGTTTCAACTGGGCCAGGGCTCACAGCATTGACGCGGATGTTCTTCGATTTGAAGACCTCGGAGTGGGCAGCCTGATAGGTCCAGAGCAACAAAAGCTCCTTAGATGATGGGTAGGAATTTTCATCAGTGATACCGTGATCCGAACAGAACTGCGCTGGATCGGGAAAGCCTTCGACGGCGACAGCAGACTTTACGTTCTCAATGTTTGCACGCCATCCAAACCCAGCGATGGAAGCAACATTGATAATTGCGCCATACTGGTTCATTTTTTCAGCAATACCGAGCGAGAGCGCCCGCAAGCCAAGGAAATTCACGGCAAGTGTTGGTGCAGCTCCCGGCGTTCCCGAAAGACCCGCGACATTGGCCAAAGCATCGATTCCTGCCGGCAATTGTTTGAGTGTCGCAGCAATACCGTCCTGGCTACCAAGGTCACCTTTGATAAAGTGGCCTATTGAGTTCTTAGGCGTGTCGCGGTCTATGCAAAAGACGTTGGCACCCATCGTATGCGCAAGTTCTGCAGTACGTTGGCCAATGCCAGAAGCGGCGCCGGTGACAACAATGTTCTTTCCATGGAGCATTTTTATTCCTTATTCGTTGGTTTGATTTTGAGATGTGCTGCCAAAACCTTCTTCAAGACGTAGAGCGCAGGTTCCCCGTCCCACCGAGAAGGTTGGCTGGCTTAGAATGTTGGTTTGGAAGATGTTGAGGTTCAGGTCGGGGCCTAGATGCGTTCCGTAAACCACCGCTGATTGGTGAACTCATCGATGGCCCAGCGACCGCCGAAACGCCCATATCCACTATCCTTCATACCCCCAAACGGAGCATGTGGATCATCGTCAACTGTGGATCGATTGATGTGGCAAATGCCGGTTTCAAGCTGTGCAGCAATGCTTCGTGCCATATCCAGATCTTCGGTAAAGATCGATGCCGCTAGGCCGTAGTTACTGTCGTTTGCAATTGTGATTGCTTCGTCCGCACCATCGACACGGGTGATCGATAAAACGGGACCGAAAACTTCTTCCTGAAACAATCGCATTTCAGGCTCGACATGATCGACAAGCGTTGGCTCAAAAAATGCACCATCGATTCCAGCGCCACCAATAACCCGTGCCCCTTTAGAAACCGCGTCGCTAACAAGACTGGATACACGCTGCGCGGACTCCTCATTGATAAGTGGCCCAAGGTCCGTCTCTGCTTGCCTTGGATCGCCGAGGACCAATTCAGCGCGCATACTTTCTACTTTTGCAATGAAATCGGCTGCTATCGGCTCGTCAACGATCAGGCGTTCTGTGGACATGCAAATTTGTCCCTGATTGAGATACCCACCTTCGACAGCTGCCGCAGCTGCAATATTTAGGTTTGCGTCCTTCAGAACGATCATCGAAGCCTGCCCACCAAGCTCCAACAAGGGACGCTTGAGATGTCGCGCGCACATTTTAGCCACACGTCGACCAACGCGCGTGGACCCTGTAAAACTGACATGCCGCACCACAGGGGACGCAATCAGCATTTCGACAATGTCCTCGCTTTTATCTGCCGCGCACAGAAAAAGGTTCACGACATTGTCCTGTAGCTCAGAGCGTGCGATGGCTTCGCCGAATAGTTGATTACATTTCGGCGACAGTTCATTGCCTTTCAAAAGAACCGTGTTTCCACAAAGCAACGCCATTGCGATAGCCCGGGCACCTAAAATCAATGGCGCGTTCCATGGCGTGATTGCCAAACATACACCCAAAGGTTCGTTCACGGCATAACTGTGCACGTTAGCGTCCTGAATGGGATGTCGATTTTGAGCGACGGTTTCAGCATAAGATACTGTTTCTATAAGCGTTTTGGCCGCGAGCGTAACGTTGTGATTGGCCCAAAAGGCGGTTGCACCAATTTCTTCCATCAAGACATCACAGAACAAATCACGGGATTTTTCGAGTTCGTCGGCAAGGCTTTTCAAGCCACGTACACGGTCTTGAACCGGCGTTTTTGACCAGCCCTCGAATGCCGCAGCGCATTCAGCGAGCATCTTCGGACACGCCGTAGTTGCCCGTTCCCTCGTCACACGACAGTGCTCACCATCTGCAGCAAGCAAGCTAGAGGCCGCTGGCTGAAATCTAATTATGTCGCTCGCGGTCGTGATCATGTTCCCTCCCAAAAACATAGATGACTTGAACTAAAGCTAGCGAGATGAGACTGTTCGATAAATGTGAAAATATGGATATGGATTGTTTAAATCTTGGAAAAATCAACCTCAAAACCCTACGCGGCCTGCCAGATCGAACGGGAATCGCTAAAGCCTCGGGTCCTCCGACGCAGATTTTCAGCGGAGGATGCCACCTTTCTTTTTCTGGAACGCGGCAAGCTGCATGTCGACGAAGACGACCTGGAAGTTCCTGGGCCTGCTCTATGCTACTGGCCACAGGCACAGATTCCAAAGATCACACTGGCACCTGGTACAAGTGCAAAAGTTCTTGGCATCAGTGACGGTCTCATCCTAGACGCGGTCGGCAGCCAGGCTGAATCTGTCCATTTGAGGATGATGGTTGAGCAACCGTTTCATGTCGCTCTCCAAATCGATCCGCGTTTTCCCCATGTGGAATCCCTCTTCGATTGGTTTGCGTTTGAAGTCAAAGTACCGCGCCACCGATCCCCAATGATGTTGTCAGCTTATTTGCGCTGCCTGCTGATTATGGTGCTGCGCGTCCATGCGCCCAAAGTGGAGGATGATCAAACCAAACGCTCTGAGGTCCTGCGGCGGTTTCGGCACCTCGTCGAACTGCACTATCGCGACCAATGGAAAATTTCTGAGTACGCCTCAGCATTGGGCGTGGAGTACGACAGACTTCACCGTATCTGCAAACGTCATACAGCGCGTTCACCTTCGGTTTTGGTTCATGAGCGCTTGATCGCGGAAGCGAAAGTGAGGCTTGAGAAAACGGGACACTCGGTTAAGGAAATAGCTTCGGCGCTGGGTTTTTCTGACGGATCTCGCTTTGGTCATTTTTTCAAGAAGAACACAGGGGTGTCGCCCGGAGCCTATAGACAGCTCATTTTACAAGTTGAAGCCGACGACATTCAGCTTCAATCCCGTAGCTTCGCCGACTGGCCATAGTTCGCAAAAAAAACTAGGTGGCTGTATTTTCTTACGGCAGACAATACGCTTGCGACGCACGTAAATGCCTGTCTGCGTCACCATGCGCTCGCGCAGGGTGTTGCGGGGTGCATTGGGGCGAGGAAATAATGCCCCAACGCATAACATGATTGAGATGCGGAGCGTAAAGGTGCACTTTCACGGCCCCAGATATTTTCGCAACAAGACAACGAATGTCGCCCCCCCACCACCACTTATGCCCAGCGGCGCTCAACGGCCCATAGCGGACATTGATGCTCGTTGCAGCGAATGGCGGGTTTGAGCCCAAAGCGTCGGATGCTGCAGGCGGCACGAATGTCCGGTTTTGATTTTCGACGCCATAGTCAGTCGACAAGGCCGAGCTCTTTGTCGGTGGCTGTTGCCGAATATTTTTCCCTGGGGGGCATGGGTCTTGATTGCCAAGGCGGCTCGAAGGCGAAGCTTGAAACGCTGCGCCCTTCTGGCAAGGCACCATTTCCTGCCCCAAGCGCGTAGTCGTAGTACAGCTTGACGATCTCTTCATAGTTCACCTGCTTTGTCGCCGGATGCGCCATGCATGCGTCATGCCACGCTCGAACACGGTCATAGTCTTTGCCTTCGGGAAGTTTGAAACCTTCGTAGTAGTCGAGGAACCAAAATCGCTTGAACATTGGCGTAAAGACGGCCTCAGCCAGACCGAAATCCTCAAACAGATATGGACCGGTTGGGTTGTGATGACCCAGGAAATCGTCAATGTCCCGATACAGTGCCAAGAGCTTGTCTAGATGTGCGTCCCGCTGTGCCGGGTCCTGGTTCATGACAAACAGATAACCTGCCATCGTGAACGGGACCTCGCGGGCAATCAGCATTGACTCAATGGCATGGTCGACCGGGTCGCTGCGGCGCAACGGTGTCCCCGGCAAGGCTTCGTCAAGATAGCGCAGGATGACAAGGCTTTCCTTGAGTATGCGCCCGTCGCTGGTTTCCAGCACCGGCAAGGCAGTGGTGCCTCGGGTCTTGGCCAGCAAATCCGGGTCGCGCGGTTTGGTGATGTCCACGACCCGGAATTCCACTGCATCTGTAAGCCCCCGCAGAGCCAGTAGGATTTCCAAACGCTGTGAAAATGGGCAGACGGGGATGTGATAGACGATGTGCATTTCGGTCATGTGATCAATCCAACGGGGGGCCGGTGAAGGCCATATTGTGCCGCATGGCGCTCTCTTCGATAGCAGGCATGTCCTCGGGGATGCGGCATTGACCGGCAGCCATGTCTGCAAAGTGTACGTCGTCAGAGTTTTTGGGTCCAGAGGCTGCGTAATTTAGGCGAGTATCTGGCTCATCTGGTTGGTTGTATTATGCGGCGCGTGTGCTGTG
>NZ_JBDMZG010000005.1:0-11749 GCF_039769035.1 Pacificibacter sp. | reverse complement strand
GTGGCAAAGAAAATACGGCGCATGGTCTGTTCCAATGGATCGTTACTGTTGATTTATGAGCGCGGCGGCACTGTCTGACCGTCGCCGCGCTCTGAAGTCTTGCGATTGTGCTGTGGTTACATCATCCGGCGCAGAGTGCCGTCTTTGCGCACGAACTGGTTGAACAGCGCCGCTGCGGCATGGGCCAAAGCCAAGGCAAACAGCAAGATGTTGAAGTAGAAATGCAAATCACCCAATGGCGCGACACCATTCCATGTCATCCCGCCCGTGATCACCATCGCAATCAAGGTCGCATAGAGCGCGCGGTGCATCCATGTGGCGATCTGTGCCTGCATCTCAGGCGTGCCTAGCGCATGGTCAGGAACCCCGTGACGCATACGCAAAACCAAACGCGCCAGCACAGATAGGAAAATCGCGGACCCGATGCTGACATGCACCAATGCCATGGTCATATCGCCGTCCACGGGCGTGCCACCGGTTTGCATCGCTTCGATCACCCGCACGATCGGTTCGTTCAAGGACCATTGCGCAAGGATACCCAGCACAACAACCCAATGCAGAATTTTCTGAGCGGGATGGTAGGCTTGTGGTGAAACAGTCATAGCGATCTCCTTTCGTGTGAAACGTTTAGGGGGGCACGCGCTTACTGCGCGCGCACCGTCATTGCGACGCCAGCAGGATCGCGGCCTTGCCACCCGTCCTGTATCCGTGACAACGACGACTTCTCTACATAGCTTGTATCGTTGGTGAACAATTCATAGCGGATTAGGCCAGCCATATCTTTTGGCATGGCTGGACGATGTGGACCCGCCCAGATGTTCATCGCCAAGCGGTGCGTGTTGGGCGCGCCTGCACTCATGTCCGCAAAGCCCCAGTTGTGCAGCGTCAAGTGACGTGCAAATCCAAGCGTTTCAAACCAATCCAAAGCAGGTTCGATATCGGCCACTTTAAAGTGCAAATGCGCAAGATACGTATCGTCGTCCAAAGGTGCCATAACGTCGGCCCCTTTTGCAGCGGCCAGCTCAGCGCGCACATCCAAAGGCCCGCGCCCGCTGTGCGGATTGCCGTCAACGTCATATAAAACGAGCGTTTGTGACATGTCGCCATAGCGGCCAAAGCGCTCAGGCGTCTCATAGGTGATCTCGATTTCCAAACCATCTGGATCATGCAGATACAGCGACTTCGCCATCAGGTGATCCGTCGGTCCGACCTGTACATTCAAGTGAATCAGCCGTGCGAGCACCCGTGAAAACTCAGCCTGTGTGCGCACGCCAATCGCGACGTGATACATGCCAGTGTAAGGTGCAGCGACTGGTTTCTTTGCGCCACCGTGCAACACAATCAACGTCTTGGCTGAGGTGCCAAGGGCCACGCCATCGCCCGCATGATCACGCTCAATCAGACCCAAAGCATAGGTCCAGAAGTCTACGGAACGTTTCAGATCTGTGACCTGCAATTCAACAACACCCCATGACAAACGGTCTGTCTGTGGAGCCTCTGTGGTGGTTGGGGTCGCTGTCGGTGTTGGGGCAAGGGATACTTCAGTCATAATCGCATCAAAGAAAAAATAAAGGTCTATGCGCGCCCCGTTGTTTCAAACAAGGCGCGCAAAGTTAGGTTTGGGCAGGGTTTAACCGCGCGGCGCGATGGGCGCCTTTTTGCTGCGACCCCAGATGACAAAGGCAGCCAGTGCGAACAAGATGGCGTTCATCGGCAACACTTCGAACTCACCGCGAACTGTGTGCACGCCAGCGGCCAATACCATGATCACGGCCAAACCGGCTGCGGCCAGTTTCGTCAGATCCGGCATAATGCGTGTGGCGGTGGGCAAGATCAGGCCCAAAGCGCCGGCCACTTCGGCCAAGCCAATCAATTTGATCAAGGCGACAGGTGCGTTTTCGGCCCACATCATCCCCATAGCTGCCAAGTCAGCCGGTCCAGACATCAGCTTCATAGAGCCCGCCATCAAGAACATCGCTGCCAAGGCCGCTTGTGCCACCCAAAGACCAATGTTCCAACGTTTGCCAGTTGTGTGTGTGTTTGTATCAATCGTAGTCATGCGTTTCACTTTTTTGAATGCCCAACTGGGGTGCTTATTTGTTTACTGACCTACAATTAAAGGTTTCCATTTAGAAGATCATCAGTGCATTAATGAAAGCACCATTTACTCAGGGTTGATAATCATGGACACTCTTCTAAGCCTGCGCGTCTTGTCCGCGGTCGCCGAACACAAAAGCTTTTCCGTCGTGGCCGACCGCATGGGGTTGTCTCCGGCAATGACCAGTAAACATGTGCAGCACATCGAGGCGCATGTTGGTGCACGGCTACTGAACCGAAACAGTCGCAACGTGAGTGTGACCGAAGCAGGCGCACAGTATTTGCGAACGGTCCGCCCTTTGCTTGAGGGCTTAAGCGAAGCCGAAGCGCAATTGACGGCGGACGCGCTGTCTCCACGCGGTAGATTGCGGCTCTCAATGCCCGGTTGGATGGAAAACCCAGCCTTTGCGAACATCTTGGCGGCCTACCACGACCAAAACCCGCATGTGACATTTGACCTCGACCTAAGTGGGCGCAAAATCAACATGGTCGAAGAAGGCGTCGATCTCGCCCTGCGCGTTGCGTTTAAGCTGGACGAAGGGCTGATCGCACGCAAATTGGCCGAGGTAACATTCCAATTGGTGGCCGCGCCTGCATTCCTCGACAGGTTTGGTCGCCCCCAGTCTGTAGACGAACTGGATGACGCGCCCATGCTCGCTTATACTCAAGTTGCCGCAGATGGGCGGGTGAAATTTGGCGGTTCTGACGGGGTTGATATCAAGTTCAATCCTATCTTGGTCAGTGGCAACGAAGGCATTCTGCAACAAGCCGCCATCGCGGGCATGGGATTTGCCATGCTCCCCAATTGGGCCACACAAAGTGATTTGGCAGAGGGCAAACTAGAAGCCGTGCTGCCCGAAATCGCGTGGCCGAAATTGCAAATTCAAGCGATCTATGCGGATCGAAGCTATCTGCCCGCCAAGGTGCGCAGCTTTCTGGATTTCTTAGCAGGTCCAAACGGGCTCTCCGCCGCACTCAAATAAGTTAAGACCAGATCACCTCTGCGTCTGCACGCACCGTGCCAAATCACACCACTCGGGCGCACCGAGCGGAACCATACTGAGACAACGCATCAGCGAAGTGTCATCGCCACCACAAGATTAGAACAACAATGGAAATCGGAATTGATAGCTTCGCAGCGTTTTTGCCCGAAGTTAAAGATCAGGCCTTTGTGCCTGCGGCCGAACGGATGGAAGCCTTGCTCAATGAGGTCGAAACAGCGGACCGCGTCGGGTTAGATGCTTTTGGCATTGGAGAGCACCATCGCGCAGAATTTCTTGACTCGGCCCCTGCTGTCATTCTGGCGGCTGCCGCGGCACGCACCAAAAACATCCGCTTGAACAGTGCGGTTACGGTTCTCAGTGCCGCTGATCCCGTGCGGGTTTTTCAAGATTTCGCAACGATTGATCTTATCTCGAAAGGCCGCGTTGAAATTGTCGCCGGACGTGGATCATTTGTAGAAGCCTATCCGTTGTTTGGCTTCTCAAAAAGCGACTACGACGCTCTGTTTGCCGAAAAACTGGATTTGCTTTTGAAGCTGCGCGAAGAAACCCATGTCACGTAGCGCGGCAAGTTTCGCCCTGCTCTGACAGGTCAGGGCATTTACCCCCGCCCCGTTCAGGACAGGCTACCAATTTGGTTGGGCGTTGGCGGCACCCCTGCCTCATTCGCACGCGCGGGCGCTTTGGGCCTCCCTTTGATGATCGCCATCATCGGCGGAAGCTTCGCGCGGTTCCGCCCCCTGATCGACCTATATTACCAAGCGGGCGCAGCAGCTGGACACAAGCGCGAAGACCTTAAAATCGCCGTGCAGGCCATGGGCTTTGTCGGCGAAACCGACGACGCAGCACGAGATGCCTTTTATCCTGGCTGGGAAAGCGTGATGAACAAAATTGGCGCCGAGCGTGGATTTCCGCCCGCCAGCCGCGCGCAATTCAACGCGATGTGCGGTCCTGAAGGTGCGTTTCTTGTCGGAAGTCCGCAAACAGTGCGCGACAAAATGATTGCGGCCGATCCAGTCATGGGCGGCGTGTCTCGCATCACGTTCCAAATGAGCACCGCCATGCTTGAACCTGCTGGGATGCAGAAATCTATCACACTCTTGGGAACCGAAGTCGCACCCGCCGTCAGAGACGTGTTGGGCCGCTAAAAAAAAGCGATGGCGAGCGATCATCGACATCGCCCGCCATGGTTTTGATTTCACTGAAAAGCGTGCATTTTGCGCATTTACCCAAGAGAGATAATAGGCGTTTTTCCGTGCAACTCGTCACGATCCACCGCATCAACCAACCACTGCGCGACAGTTTCGCGGCCGATTTGCATCGATTGCTTGGGCTCTAGTTTGCCGTCCACCAGATAGCTTTCGGTCACGTTGCCAGCCTTGTCCCCAAGGGCCACAGCACGTCCTACAGTCCAATCCAACCCTGACGCTGCCAAGGCCGACTCGACACCTTCGTGATCGCGGTAGGCCACGCCCAAGTTGGTCTTTCTGATAAACAGCTTAAAGATCCAAGGAGCAGCGGCGAAGCTATCGCCTGCACCTGAGGCCCCTAGCTGAACGACACGGCGAACCCCGTTTGTCTTCATCGCAGCGATAATGTTGGCAAAACAATCCGTCAAAAGCGTGGGCGAATTGACGATTTTCGCAAATGGGGAATCCTTGGCACGCGCATTATTCATCGTTGCGATGACGGTGTCACACCCTGCAATCGCGGCTTCAACATCCGCCAAATTCTCAGGCGTCCCTGAGAAGACCGTGAGATTGTCGTCACTTTGAGTGACGGCCTCTGGGCGTCGCGCCAACACATTGACCGCCCATCCTGCCGCCAAAGCTTTATCAATGACGTGACGGCCTGTCCGACCTGTACCACCCAGCACAAGAACGCGTTTTGCCATTGGATTTCCTTAAGGTTCAATTCGAATACAAGTCTCAGATAGAGACTGAGGTCTGCACCGTAAAGGAGGCAACGATTTGTTCCTAGGTTACGCGAGAGTAACCACCTTCCAAACATTCGCTAGATACGCGAACAGGCGGCAATGTCACGGGGCAAAAAAATGGCGCCCCAATTTGGGACGCCACGATAAACTCAAGCTCGAGCGCTGCTGATTTACGTCGCTTTCATCCGCAATGTTTCCATCCAACCGAGCGTATCACGCGTGTCACCAATCGGTTTGTATTCCGCCCCGAGTGGCGCGGTATATCCAAGATCACGAATGACGCTGAAGACATGCGCATAGTTAAGCTCGCCATTATCAGGCGCACCACGATCAGGAACAGATGCAAATTGAATGTGGCCAATCATCGGCAGCAAAGCTTTAAGCCTGTGGCCAATGTCGCCCTCCATCAATTGCACATGATAGCAATCAAACATCAGTTTTAGATTGGCACGATCGACGGCCGCGATGATCTGTTTTGCGTGTTCCGTCGTCGACAAAAAGTAGTCTGGCGCATCATATGCATTCAACGGTTCGATCAAAATCGTGATGTTATGCTGCGCAGCATTTTCACAAGCGTACTGCAGATTTTCAACGAAACACTGCTGTGCTTGTGCCCCCTGCGCAAACCCCGCCATGACGTGCACATTTGGCACATTCAAAGCCGCAGCATAGGTGATTGCCTCATCAATTGCTGCGCGCGCGTCCACCTCGCGGCCGACCAAAGCAGACAATCCATTCTCGCCCTTTGAGGTATCACCACGGCGCGTATTGAGACCAAGCATGGGAAGTCCAGTCTCGGCCAAAGCCTCAGAAATATCTTTTATTTCAAAATCATACGGCCAATGACATTCTACAGCTTCAAACCCTTCGGCCTTTGCACAACGGATCGCTTCGGGCAACGTGCGATCGTTCCAGAGAAACCCTAGGTTGGCTGAAAACTTCATTCGTCCCACTCCACGTCAAATTTTTCGACCACTTGTCGGACCTGCGTCTCTGTCAAAATATTCGCCTTCATGCTGCGCAGCATAAACGCAAGCTTTGCGCTTTCCTCAAGCTCTTCGATAGCGTTGCACGCCGCCTCAATATCCTTGCCTGCAACGACAGGTCCATGATTGGCAAGCATTACCGCAGAACGCTTTCCAGCCAGCCCGCGCACTGCCTCACCCATTGCAGGATCGCCCGGCAAAAAGAATGGCAAAAGCTTCACCTTGCCCAACTTCATGATCGCATAGGGCGACACGGGGGGGATGAAATTATCGTGGTCCGCGTCCGGCAACATCGAGAGCGCGACCGAATGACAAGAGTGCAAATGAACGACCGCACCAGCCGTTGAGCGTGTATCATAAAACGCGGTATGAAGCGGCATTTCCTTCGTCGGTTGATCACCATGCACGAAGCGACCTTTGGCATCAAAACGGCTAAGCTTGGACGGATCTAACCGCCCAAAGCTCGTGCCTGTCGGAGACACCAAAAGCCCGCCATCTTCGGTGCGTGCTGAGATGTTTCCAGTGCTGCCACCAGTCAGACCGCGATCAAACAACGATTTTGCAAGCAAACAAATCTGGTCGCGCAGCTGTGTTTCACTGCTCATGATGCTTCCAATGCGTTCAAGGCGTCCGTGAAAAACGTCTCGCTTCCAAAGTTACCTGATTTCAAAGCGATAGCGATTTCATGGCCAGCTGATGTTGCGTAGCACCAAGGCACACCAGGCGCGATTTCCGCACCAATCGCCAGATCAGAAATGCCCAGCGCCTTTGCAACAGCGCCCGAGGTTTCACCCCCCGCAGCAACAATGCGGCGAGCACCTTGGGTCCGTGCAACCACAACCAATTGCGCCAAAGCGTCTTCGACAACTGCGCCAGCGCGTGCGGTCCCCAATTCCTGTTGTGCCGCGCGCACTTGTTCTGGCTCAGCTGAGGCATAAATCAATGGCGCCTTGGTAAGATCTTGATCCGCCAACCAAGCCAGGGCCACGCCCACACCATTGGCTGCCAAATCAATTGGATCAAGCTTGAGGCTCGGCGCTTTGGCGGCATAGTCGGCAACCTGAGCGCGCGTCATTTGCGAACAACTGCCCGACACAATAATTGTTTCTGCTGGCAAGTCAGGCGCGCTCACTTTTGGTGCATCTGCAGGCAACAACCCTTGTTCAACATAGATCTTCGGCAAAGGCATCGCGACCGCACTGCCACCCGTCATCAACGGCATGTCCCAACAGGCACGCGCAATGGTCTCAAGATCCGCATCAGCAACTGCATCAACAACAACATGAGCCGTGTTTTCAGCACGCAATGCCGTCAGTTCGCTGCGCAGCATTTCAGCGCCTTGTGCCACGACGCGCTGCGCAGCAAGACCCACAGGCTTTGTCACTTGAGGGGCCAAGAGGCGCATCAAATTGCTGTCAGTCATAGGTGTCAGCGGATGATCCTTCATCGGGCTTTCCGCCAAAGGCTGCTGCCCCACAAACAGATTCCCCATATAAATAGAGCGACCGTTTTCCGGAAACGCAGGACAGTAAATCGTCTGATCGGTGCCAAGGTCTTGCATCAAAGCTTCCGCCACAGGGCCGATATTTCCCTCTGGGGTGCTGTCAAACGTCGAACAATATTTCCAAAAGAAATGTTCCGCCCCTGCTGCTTTGAGCCAAGCCAGTGCCGCACGACATTCGGCAATAGCTTCGTCAACCGGAGACGTTCGGCATTTCAGCGCAATCACTTCAAACGCATCTGTTTCTTCTGGCGGATCGGAAGGCACCCCAAGGCGTAGGCGCACAGCAACACCCGAGCGAGACATAAGACCCGCCAAATCTGTTGCCCCAGTGAAATCGTCGGCAATACATCCAAATACTGTGCTCATGATTTTGGCTCTGGCAATGTTACGTTAGATTGAGCTGCATAAACTTTTGTGATCGCAGAGTCGTCTTCAAGACCCAGCCCCATGCCTTGCGCAGTGAGATAGATTTGCAAAGCCGTGGACGCGAGCGGCGTCGAAAACTGAGAACCGCGTGAAATGTCTTGAACGATTCCCAAATCCTTTGGCCAAATGTTGATCATGCTTGACGGGCTGTAATCGGCGACAGCCATTTTCGGGCCTCGGTGTTCCAACGCCCAGCTTGTACCGGCAGATTTACTGATCACATCGACCATCATTTCTGGATCGATCCCTTGAGACATGCCAAAGGTCATAGCCTCAGCACAGGCAGCGATTTGCACGCCGACAAGCAGTTGGTTCACCGCTTTCATCGCCGAACCCGCACCAGCACTATCGCCCAGTTTGAAAACATTCGAGGCAATGGCATCAAGTGTCGGACCAAGCTTTTCATATGCCGCATCACTGCCAGAAGACATCACCGACAGTTCGCCACTTGCAGCGCGGCCAGTCCCGCCAGATACCGGCGCATCCAAGTAAAGCAAACCGATCTCGGCGCAGCGGCGTTCCATGTCGCGCGCGAACTCTGGTGCCACGGTGGCACATGATAGGATCGCAGCACCTGAAGGCATCTTAGGCGCAATGCCATCTGGTCCAAACAAAACAGATTCAGTTTGCGCTGCATTCAAAACAATAACGACCACGGTATCTAGATCGCCCGCGACCTCGTCTAATGTACCAGATGCGCCGCCTTCAGCTTGGAACCGCTCGACTTGCGCGGGGTTGATGTCAAAGCCATGAACAGTGTGGCCCGCGCGCAGCGCAGACTGGGCCACGCCAAAACCCATAGACCCTAATCCAATGACGCCGATTGTTTGTTTTGTGTCGTTCATGTTTGCCTCGATTGATGAAATTGCACAGCCCAATTTCGTCTCGATCTGAATGGGCTCTTGAATTTGGTATACCAAAATGCATATTCGTATGGCAACGCTCAATTTGCGCACGTTATAAATACAATTTTGAAAGGGCATTCTAAATGACCGATACACCACTACTTATTCTTGGCGCGGCCTTTTCAGATGAAGAGCGCGACCGTCTTGAGGCCGCGCATAGTGCGGTCTATGCCGCGTCGCATGACGACATTGCAGTCCTGTCCGAAGACAGCCGCGCGTCCGTGAAGGCGCTCGCGTTTAAAGGCCACAACCCTCTTGGCGGGGCAACCATGGACCTGTTGCCAAACCTTGGGTTGATCGCCAACTACGGCGTTGGCTATGACGCGATCAACGTCGAAGACGCCTCAGTACGCGGCATCAAAGTCACCAACACGCCCGACGTTTTGAACGATGACGTGGCGGATTTGGCCGTCGGCATGATGATCGCGCAATCGCGCAATATGGTGGAAGGCGATGCTTGGGTGCGCTCTGGCAAATGGGCCACGGGAGAAAACCTGCCGCTCAATCGCAAGATGTCTGGCTCCACCGTGGGCATCGTTGGTTTGGGCCGTATCGGTCGTGATATTGCCGACCGTTTGGCGGCGTTCAAGATGGACATCCACTACCACGCGCGCTCTGAAAAAGAGACGCCAGGTTGGACGTTCCACAGCGATGTGGTGTCGTTGGCTTCGGCTGTGGATTACCTTGTCATCGCGCTTGTGGGTGGCAAAGCAACCGAGAAATATGTCTCGCGTGAGGCCATCGCAGCACTCGGCCCGCGCGGCGTGATCGTCAATATTTCACGTGGCAGCACCATCGACGAAGAGGCGTTGATTGAAGCGCTTGAAAACAACACCATCGCAGGTGCGGGCCTTGATGTGTTCAACGACGAACCCAAAGTGGACGAGCGGTTCTATGCCTTGGACAATGCCGTTTTGCAGCCGCACCAAGGGTCAGGCACGGTAGAAACCCGCCGCGCCATGGCGGAATTGCAGCTGGCCAATATTACGGCGCATCTGAGTGGCACCGACCTTTTGACACCCGTCAACTAAACGCATTTCAACTGACGAAAAGGGCGCCTCAATCGGGCGCCCTTTTGCATGTCTAGGTCCTATCGCGACAGGATCAAGCGTTTGGCTGATCGTCTTCAATGTAGTAGCGAATGTTGTCTTCAAAGCTCGCATCCGCCGTCAATCCAAGCGCGCGCGCTTTGGCGGTGTCGATCTTGAATTGCCAGCCTTTGGCGATGGCCCAAACGGCCTCATCCTCCTCATAAGTGATCAATTTCTCAGGCTCAGGCCCCGCCACAGCCGTCATCGCGTCGATCATTTCGCCGATGGTCAGGTTTTGCCCCGGCATCGTCATGCAGCGATTTTTGCCAAAGTCTTCGGCTGGAATCTCCGCCCCTTTGATCAAGTTCTCAATGCATTTGCGCGGTGACAGATAGAAATGTGGGAAGTCGCGGCTGACCGGACAGTTCGACGCAATCCCATTCAGCGGCTCGCGGAAAATCGATGACATAAAGCCCGAAGCCGCACGATTGGGTTTGCCCGGTCGCACAGAGATCGTCGGCAAGCGGAACCCGCGCCCGTCAATCAAGCCACGACGCGAATAGTCATTGACCAACAGTTCGCCAATCGCCTTTTGCGCGCCATAAGACGTCTGTGGATTGAGCAGCGTTTGATCCGTAATCACATCCGGCAAATCACCGCCATAGCATGCCACAGAAGAGGTAAAGACAACCACGGGCGCATGCGGCAAAGCGCGGCAACGTTCCAACACATTCAGCGTGCCCATCATATTGATCCGCATGCCCAAATCGAGATCCTCTTCGGCTTGGCCAGACACGATGGCGGCCAAAAGATAGATCACATCGGTATCGTCTGAAATCAACGCGTCCACTTGAGACGCATCGGAAATATCACAGGTGGCAACCTCAATATCGAAAGGCGCATCCACCACGGGCGGGTCAACAATGTCTGCAAGCACAAGCTGATCGATTGATTGCCCCCGCAACGTCCCACGTGCGGCCAAAGATTTTGCCAGTTTTTGACCGACAAAGCCGCCGCCCCCAAGAATAAGAACCTTCATAACCTGTCTCCCTAATTCAATTATAGCAGCCCGCGTTTCGCGAGATTGCGCATCAGTGCCGAAGTGCCAAAAGTCCAAGCAGGGCATTCGGTTGACAGACGCACGGTGTTGGTGAGCGTCCCAAGATTGGGCTCAGATATCTTCACGACATCGCCCATTTTATGGGTGAACCCCTGCCCTTTGGTGTCGCGATCTTGCACAGGGGCAAACAGCGTGCCGAGGAACAAGAAAAATCCGTCAGGGTATTGATGATGCCGCCCAATGGTTTGATCGACGATGCTTTGCGGCGTGCGAGAGATTTTGTTCATGGAGGACTGACCATCCAGAACAAAGCCGTCTTCGCCTGTGACGTTCAATTTCAACTCAGCGTTTTGCACGTCCTCCATGCCAAAGCTGTCATCAAACAGGCGCACAAATGGCCCGATGGAACAGGACGCATTGTTGTCTTTCGCCTTGCCCAAAAGCAAGGCAGACCGCCCTTCGACATCGCGCAGGTTCACGTCATTGCCCAAGGTCGCGCCCACGACTTTGCCCTTAGACGTCACGGCCAAAACCACTTCGGGTTCAGGGTTGTTCCAGCTTGAAATAGGATGCAGTCCAACAGACGCGCCCCAGCCAACCGCACCCATGGGCTGCGATTTGGTGAACACTTCGGCGTCAGGACCGATGCCAACCTCAAGATACTGCGACCACAGGCCTTCGGCTTGCAGGATCGCTTTGACTTCCATGGCTTTTGGCGATCCTGGCACAATGCCTGACAGACTATCGCCAATGCTGGATTTCACTTTGTTGCGAATATCTTCCGCCAGATCTGCATTGCCTGC
>NZ_JBDMZG010000140.1:0-45334 GCF_039769035.1 Pacificibacter sp. | reverse complement strand
GGCTGAGGCTGAGGCTGAGGCTGAGGCTGAGGCTGAGGCTGAGGCTGAGGCTGAGGCTGAGGCTCAGGCTGAGGAATGAGCCCTCCAGGCGTCTTTGGCAAGCGGTCAGATACCTCTTCCGCAGGCATCAATGTTGGCTGGGTTCTTTTGTTTACTGCCGCACCAGAACCTTGCTGGACAGGCGACAAAGACACGGGGTCCAAAACCACATTGGCAATAGCCACCAAGCCCACGCTTGCAACAGAGCCCCAGAGCAACCCTGATAAAAATCCGCGTCCCATTCGTCGTCGCCTTTTACTTTTATGCGTGCACAATATTGCTTTCGACTGTCAGCACAGGCACGCGGTCGTGAAATTTGGCGCAAATGCGGCGCCAAAACGCTTAAGACACGACGAAAATCAAGTACCTACCCTTGACCCTTCGCCTGCCTTCGTGAACATGTATAGCGCGTGCTTGAACTGGGTTCATCCCCTTTTACGCATACAACGCACGATGGATCACGTTAGACCGCAATTTGGTCAAATCGAACCCAATCTTCGTGCTTTCGACAACCGTTTTGGAAAGACCTATCATGCTGCTCTTGATCGATAACTACGACAGTTTCACATACAACCTTGTGCATTACATCGGCGAGCTGGGCGTGACCTCAAAGGTTGTCCGCAACGATGATTTGACAGTGGAACAGGCCTTGGCGCTTAAGCCCTCTGGCATTTTGCTGTCCCCTGGTCCCAAAACACCGAAAGAGGCTGGTATTTGTGTGGATATGATCCATGCGGCAGCCGAAGCAAAGATTCCGCTCTTTGGCGTTTGCCTTGGGCACCAATCCATTGGCCACGCGTTCGGAGGCAATGTTGTGCGTTGCCACGAAATCGTCCACGGCAAAATGGGCAATATCCAACACGAAGGCAAAGGCGTGTTTGCAGGTCTGCCTTCGCCTTTGTTGGCCACGCGCTATCATTCTTTGGTCGTGGACCGCGCCACCCTACCCGATTGTTTGGAAATCACAGCCGAATTGGAAGATGGTACAATCATGGGTCTGCGTCACAAAACCCTGCCGATTGAAGGCGTGCAGTTTCACCCAGAAAGCATCCGGTCCGAACACGGCCACGAAATGCTGCGCACATTCTTGAACCAATTCGCCAATACCACCGAAGTCGCTTCTCAAAAGGTGTCCGCATGAGCGATCCAGTGCAGTTTGACGCAATGAAGCCCTTTATCGGTGCCGCTGCTGACCGCCCTTTGACCCGCGCGGAAGCTGATGAGGCCTTTGGCATTTTGTTTCGCAACGAGGCCTCTCCCGCACAAATCGCGGGACTTCTGGTGGCCTTGCGCACCCGCGGTGAAACTGTTGATGAAATCGCCGCCGCTGCCGCCACCATGCGCGCGCATTGCGTGGCTGTTTCCGCCCCTGCGGGCGCGATGGATATCGTCGGCACAGGCGGTACGGGCAAAGCGACCTTGCAAATTTCCACCGCGACCGCCTTTTGCACCGCAGGTGCTGGCGTGCCCGTGGCCAAACACGGCAATCGCAAACTGTCTTCGAACTCTGGTGCTGCTGACAGTTTGGGCGTCAATGGCATCAATGTCATGGTCGGCAAAGACATAGTTGAAAAAGCGATTAAAGAGATTGGCATCGGCTTTATGATGGCCCCGATGCATCACCCCGCAATGAAACACGTCATGCCCGTGCGCATTGATCTGGGCACCAGAACAGTTTTCAACATCCTAGGGCCGCTGACCAATCCGGCAGGCGTCAAACGCCAACTCACAGGCGCGTTTTCCCCTGATTTGATCAAACCCATGGCCGAAGTCCTCGGCGCGCTTGGATCAGAAAAAGCGTGGTTGGTGCATGGCTCTGACGGCACGGATGAAGTGACGATCACGGGCGAGACTTCTGTGGCGAAACTCGAGGGCGGCGTGGTCACCATGGGCACGCTGCATCCCGAAGACGCTGGCCTGCCCGTGTATGAATTCAAAGACATCGAAGGCGGCAGTCCAGAATCCAACGGCGCGCGGATGCGGGCTGTTCTGGCAGGTGAGGAAACCGGTGCCTACCGTGACGCTGTGCTGCTCAACACCGCTGCCGCTTTGGTAATTGCCGATAGGGTCAGTGATTTGAAAGCAGGCGTTGAAGTGGCGAAAGAGAGCATTGAAAGCGGTGCAGCATTGGCGAAACTCGAAGGCTTGGCGGCGTTGACGTCTGAATAGAGCATTTGTTGTATCGCTGCTGTCAGGTTTGAGGCCTATTTGCCTTTTCAACGCTGGTCTGATTTTGTCGCGTTGTAGGCGATTAAACATGTAAGTGCGAAGTTTTGAGAAATTAAGTTACCGTAAAGGGCACTGAGGTATCAATAGATGCTGAAGCTAGATGAAGAGTTGGAGGCGTTTGATCGCACTCTAGCTGAAATAAAAAGGGTGCTAGCATCACTCACCCCCCAAGACCTAAACCAAAAAAGCATCGCGTGGGTTTTTGCTATTTTGAAGCGCAGCCAAGATATGATCTATACGGCTGATGCGAGCATAAAGGTCGGACATTACGTTTCCGGGTGCCTATTGATCAGAGGCTTGATAGAAAATGCCGCAATATTGAATGGTTTCGAAAGACACTGCCGTCAAAAATTGGACTGCACTGAAACAAATGTTTACGTCGATGAAATTGCAATGAAATTTATCCTTTCGTCGCGAGCAAACACATCCCGCGAACAGGCGGTTAATATTCTTACACACCTAGACAAATATGCCAAAGAGACCAATCCGAGCATCCGAGCATCCGAGCATCCGAGCATCCGAGAAACTTACGACCATCTATCCAATTGGTGCCATCCTAATTTCGAGGGGACGTTCAATCCGTTCGTAGAAATTATCGACGGGCAAATGCGCCCAAATGATAAGCCATCAGTGCTAGATACAGTTTCTATTTCTTCGTGCCTTCCAATCTCCATTGCGTCAGTAAGAATTGAGTCGGTCAAAGCAATTGCAGCAACGCTCCCTAGCGACATAAGGCAAAAGATAGAGGCGGGTTACTCGAACCCCCAAGCCTGACAGAGACCTTCACAAGTCTAACGGCAGCTTCGTCCCACAGAGCAGATGTTTTACTCCAAAACCAAAAACGGCGCGCCCTGTTTCCGAGGCGCGCCGTTTTGGTTTTTCAATGCTCCAATCGCTAATTGGTTATGATCTCAGGTCCCATAAGCGAGTTCGGCAGGTAGGTCGAAATCATCGGTATGTAGGTGACCATGATCAAGAAGACGAACAAGATTGCGAGGAATGGCAGAGCAGCGCGCACAACCGCCATCATCGGCATGCCTGCGACACCTGAGGTCACGAAGAGGTTGAGCCCCACAGGCGGTGTGATCATGCCGATTTCCATGTTCACCACCATGATGATGCCGAGGTGGATCGGGTCAACGCCCAGTTCAATCGCAATCGGGAACACCAGTGGTGCGACGATGACGATCAGGCCTGAGGGCTCCATGAATTGCCCCCCGATGAGCAAGATCACATTGACCATCACGAGGAACATGATTTTGCCAAAACCAGCAGACAACATCGCTTCTGCGATTTTCTGCGGGATTTGTTCATCGGTCAAAACATGCTTCAAAATCAGCGCATTGGCGATGATGAACATCAACATGATGGTCAACTTGCCCGCTTCAAACAGCGTGTGGCGCGTGTCTTTGTGGAAAAACGCCGTCACGATGGCTTGTGGCTTTTTCAGCAAAGAAATGCTCTCGTTTGAGCCTTTGAGTGGGCCCATATCGCGGTAGACGAAAGAGGCGACAAAGAACGCGTAAACAGAGGCCACAGCGGCCGCTTCGGTGGGGGTAAAGATCGCGCCTGTGATGCCTGGCACGCCGTAGATGCCGACCATGATGATGACGATCAACATCAAGCCCCAGAAAGCGTCCTTGAACGAGGTAAAGATCTCGCCCCAGCCCTGCCATTCGCCTTTGGGAAGGTTTTTCACCCGCGCGATGACATAGATGGCGATCATCAACATGGAGCCCGCCAAAAGGCCTGGGATCACCCCTGCCAAGAACATGCGGCCGACAGAAACATCCGTGGCAGAGGCGTAAACAACCATCACGATGGACGGCGGGATCAAGATGCCAAGCGTACCAGCATTACAGATCACACCAGCGGCGAAGTCCTTGGTGTAGCCCACCTTTTTCATCGCAGCGATCACGATCGTCCCGATAGCAACAACAGTCGCAGGCGAAGAGCCAGACAAGGCCGCAAAGATCATACAGGCAAAGACACCCGCGATGGCCAGACCGCCATGCATGTGGCCGACACAGGCGATGGAAAAGCGCACGATGCGCGTCGCCACGCCGCCTGTGGACATGAAACTAGAGGCCAAGATGAAGAACGGGATCGCCAGCAACGTGTAGTGACCCGCCATGGCTTGGTACAAAGACTGCGCCACCGACGCGAGAGAGGTGTCTGAAAACATGAGCAAAAAGATCATGGACGACAGGCCAAGGGACACAGCAATCGGCGCACCGATCAACAAAAGGCCCAAGACCATGGTGAAAAGAAAGACGACATCCATTGGTACTATTCCTCGTATTCGCCGCGCGCTACGCGTTCGACTTCATCTTCTGCTTCATGGGACACGATCAGGCTGGATTGCTCGCCTTTGATGATGCGGATCGTCGCTTGGACAACGCGCAGCAAGATCAAGCCACAGCCAAAGGGAATGATGGTATAGGGCACAACGCGCGGCAGCTTGTCATACGCCTCGCCATAGTTGATCGCGTCCTCCAACCAGCGGAAAATCCCCAGCATCGGCACTTGGTCGGTGATGTAGAACGCGCGGTCGCGGGTGTTCTCGGTAAAACCGGTTGGGAACCAGCGGCCTTCGGTGGGTTGCAAGGCTGCGAATGGCGCCCAGTAATCCCACGCACCTTTCATCAGCAAAGCGGCATAAGCCAAACAGGCTAGCGCCGCGAGTATCGCCGCAACACGACGACCACGATTGGGCAACATATTGGTGATGGCATCGACGCCAAGGTGGGTGTTCTTTTTAAAGCCGTATGAAATGCCCAGCATGACGAGCCACGCGAACAAGATCAAAACGACCTCAAGACCCCAAATCAGGCTTTCGTTAAACACGTAACGCAGCACCACGTTGAAGAACGTGATCAGGGTCATCGCACCCAAAATGCCAGCGATAATGTTTTCTTCAAGCGCATCGAAAAAGCGCGCGACGGCGCTTTGCGGCTTATTGTCAGATTGATGTGACATCTGTGTCCCCCACATCCTCGAAAATTGATGGGCCTCATGCCACCGCTGCGACGCAAAGGTCGTGCGAGGTCTGTTATGTCGGCAACCGCTGAGGCCGAAACGGTGCCTATAAAAATGGCCCCAACACTTTGGTCGGGGCCAAGTTAGTGTCAGATCAAAGTCTTAGTGCTTTGCGTTAATCGCTTGTGCTTCGGCGATGTTTTCGGCGCCTACGTCGCCTTCAAACTGCGCCCAAACCGGCTTCATCACATCGACCCAAGCTTGACGTTGCTCAGCTGTCAGCTCGCGGATAACGCCGCCTGCATCCAGAACCGCTTGGCGGTTGTCTTTGTCGACTTCAGCAATCGCTGCGTTCCGCTCTTTGGTCACTTCGTCCATGATGGTCGCGAGCTGATCACGGATATCCGCGTCGAGGCCGTCCCACCAGTCAACAGATGTCACAACCATGTAGTCCAAAAGACCGTGGTTTGTTTCTGTTGTACCGTCTTGAACTTCAAAGAACTTTTTGCCGTAGATGTTGGACCAAGTGTTTTCTTGACCGTCCACAACACCCGTTTGCAACGCGCCGTATACTTCAGAGAAGGACATCGGTTGTGGAGAGGCGTCGAGCGCTTCCATTTGCGCGACCAAAACGTCAGATGGCTGTACGCGGAACTTGAGGCCAGCGGCGTCAGTTGGGTTGATCAAAGGCACATTCGCAGAGAATTGCTTCAGACCATTGTGCCAAAAGCCAAGACCCAAAAGACCACGACGCGTCATGGATTCTTTCATGGCCTGACCTGTTGCAGAGCTTTGGAACTCTTCAACTGCGTCCATGTTTTTGAACATGAATGGCAAGTCAAAGATACGGAACTGCTTGGTGAAAACTTCGAACTTGGACAAAGACGGTGCGGCCATTTGCACGTCGCCTTGCAGCATCGCTTCGAGCACTTGGTCATCGTTGTACAAAGTGGAGTTCGGGTAGACTTCAACACAAACCTTACCGTTCATTTCAGCGTTCACACGCTCCATGAACAAAGAGGCAGCGATGCCTTTAGGGTGTTTGTCAGTGTTGGTGACGTGGCTAAATTTAATAACCATTTCGCCAGCGTCACAAGCCGCGAATGCGGAAGTACCAGTGACTGTTAGAGCAAGTGCTGTTGCAGCTGTTGCGAGAAATTTCATGAATGTCCTCCCCAGACATAATGTCAAAATCTTTGGCCTGCCAAGTAACGCCGCCTTTGAATCGGGGCTTGGTAGGCTCGACATAGGAATGACAGCCGACACATCTAGGCGGCAAGGGGAAGAAATACTTTTGTGAAATAAATTGTAAAATCGTTATAAATCAAAACATTAAAGAACATTTGCGCGCACATCGGCGATGCTGCAATCGCATCGTGTGCGATTCTCCGCACTGCTGTTAGCGGAACATGTGCGAAATATCGCACACTCGGTTCTGCACATGCTGTGCCTAGCGATACAATTCAGCCTTCACTCCGTGCCGCGTGAGTTTGTCGTAGAACGTCTTGCGTGGCAGCTTTAGCCCACGCGCGGCCTCGGTGGCATTGCCCTTATGACGCTGCAAGGCCGCGATCAGCAAGGATCGTTCGACCTGTGCCATTTGCTCATTCAGCCCCAATTCGCTTTCTTGCGCGTCCCCGTCTGACAGCCCCATGGCAAAGCGCATGGCGGCATTCATCAGGCTGCGGGCATTGCCAGGCCAGTCTTGGGCCATCAACTTAGCAATGATGTCTGGGGTAATATCAGGCACGGGCAGATTGGTTTGCTCGCAGGCGATATCGACGTAGTGGCGAAACAACACGGGGATATCTTCGGGGCGTTCGCGCAAGGACGGGATACGGATCACGGCGGCCTCAAGGCGGTAAAACAGATCGGCCGAAAACGCGCCCTGTTTGGCCAAAACGGACAGGTCTGCATAAGACCCCGCAATCAAGCGCGGGCGATCATGGGTTTCCAGCAACTCCAACAAGGCAAACTGCGCATCCGACGGCAGGCCCGCCACCTCGTCAATGAACACAGACCCGCCAGTGGCATCTTGAAACGCGGTTACGATCGCTTCTGCAGACATCGCAGCGCCTGAGAACTTCAAGAAAGGCGCAAGAGAGCCAGCGGACAAAAGATGCACCACTTCGGCCATTTTCGCGGTACCAACGCCCGGTTCACCCGTGATCAAGACATCCGCGGCTGAACGTGCGACGGCGCGGGCTTCGTCGCGCAAACGCCGCGACAAATCCGACGTGCCCCGCAACAACCGCGCCGCTGCATCGCCCGCATCCACTTGGCGTTTCAAACGGCGGTTTTCCAGCACCAAAGCCCGCGTGCGCAGGGCTTTTTCCACCACCGCAAGCAATTCTTTGGGCGAGCAGGGTTTTTCCAGAAAATCGAACGCCCCGCTGGAAATGCCTTTCACCGCCATAGGGATATCGCCCTCGCCTGTGAGCAAAATCACTGGCAGTTCTGGATCGATGCTTTGGGCATATTCCAGCAACGCAAACCCGTCTTTGCCGGGCATCCGAATGTCGGTAACTACCACGCCCGCAAAGTCGCGGATGATGTGGTCCTTGGCCTCAATATAAGTGCCTGCCAAGGTGGGCGCCAAATCCGCAAGATCAAGCGTTTGCCCCAAAGCCTCGCGCACGGAAGCGTCGTCATCGACCAATAGCACGCGGTCTATGGCATTGGTGCGTTTCATTCGGCGGCCTCCTCAGGATGCTTGGCTTGGGCTTCAGCGCGGGGCAATTCGATCACAAATTCCGCACCACCGCCCGCAGGGTTGCTGCCGCGAATAGAGCCGCCAAAGCTTTGAATCAAGCCATAAGAAATCGACAGGCCCAACCCCATACCTTGGGCCGCGCCGACCTCTTTGGTGGTATAAAACGGCTCGAACATCTTGTCTGGATCGGCGATCCCGGCCCCAGAATCGCGAATACGCAACACCACAGGATCAGAATTTTCCAAGACAATACAAAGGGTTTTTGGATCATGCCCATGCATCGCATCCACAGCATTGGACACCAAGTTCATCACCACCTGCTGCAAACGCACATCGCCACCACGTACATAGGTCTTGGGCTGCGGCGTCCACTCGACAGAAACACCTGCACCGGAAATTTTGCCCATGGTCATTTCTAGTGCGGCATCGACGACAGCACTCAGATCGACATCTGAGATGGCCTCGTTTTCTTGGCGCGCGAAAGCCCGAAGATTTTTGATGATGCGCCCCATGCGCCGCGACAGCTCGGCAATGCGGCCCAGATTGTCGCCCGCTTTATCCGCATTGCCACGATCCAAAAACAACTGCGCGTTTTCGGAAAAGCTGCGGATGGCCATCAGCGGCTGATTGAGCTCATGTGATATCCCCGCAGACATTTCGCCCAGCGCAGTGAGTTTTCCGGCTTGCACCAGATCGGCCTGCGCGCGCCTGAGCCTTGCTTCAGCCTCTTCGCGCTCGGCCACTTCGCGCATCAAATCACGGTTGGCGATTTCCAAAGCGGCGGTGCGTTTGGCCACACGGGCCTCAAGGCGCATATTGGCTTCAGACAGGGTACGACGCCGTTCGGTCGCCAGAACTAAAAATGCGCCAAAGGCAAAGGCAATCGCCGCCGCCAGCCCCGCTTGCAGACGCGCAATTGAGCGCACGGGGGACAGATCATACAAAAGCTCGCCGGTCATATCGATGATAGGCAACGGCTGTTTGATGTGAAGGGCACTGGATGGAATATACGGACCTGCGGACATGTTCCAAACGTCATGACCACCAACAACGCGCTTGCGAACCACAGGGAAATCGCCTGCGCTGCCGCCTGCCAAAATCAATTCGGTGCGGTTGGATACGAAAATCACATCCGCTGTATCGGTGAAATAGACTGCGAAAGGATCTGCAGGCCAACCCCATTCGATCAGCTCCACATCGACGCTGACAATCACGGCCCCTTGTGCCGCCCCACCCGGTTCGAACACAGGGGCAGCATAGACGAAACGGCGATCTCCGCCGGTATCAACGAAATGCGCCACGCCCAGCGCACCGTCCATCGCCCGATCAAAAGCTATACGCGCGCCGATGGGCATCACATGTTCTTGCGAAGCGGCCAGCACCCTGCCCGTACGCGACACCAACATCAAAGACTGCGACCCTGTTTTATCGGCCATGCTTTGCAACAGATCGGCGCCTTTGTCTTGCAAGACGCGCAAGGCGCCTAGGTCACTATCCAGCTCTGTTTGTTGGAACACCAAGGACAAAACAGTCGGATGCTCGGCCAAGATCACCGCCAATTCGCGGTATCGCCCAAGTCCTGAACGCAAACGGTCCGTGGACAATGTCAGATCGGCCTTACCGCGTGCCGCGGCTTGGTCCAATTCAGACCGAAAGGCGAGTGTGTATGTCCCCAGCCCAACACAGGTCACAAGCAGCAACAAGCCCAGCGCCTCGGCCACACGTCGTTTCAGCGTGCCATCGGGCTGTTCAGCTATAGGCGTCGGTTTGGTATCAGGTGTCTGGGTCATATGGGGACAGTCTAGAAACTCCTGCTTGCAATGCAAAGCACCAAGCGGCAGGTTTGCCACGACATTATTGATCGCTATCCCTATCCCAGATGAGCCCAGCGCATGAAAACTCTGATTCAAGATCCCAAAAGCCCTGCCTTTGTTCAGAATCCCTATGGGTTTTACGACACCTTGCGCGCGTCTGGACCTATCGCGTTTTGGAAAGATCTGGAGTTGCCTGTGGTGTCTTCATACGACGGGGTACAGATGGGATTGAAAGATCGCCGTTTTGGGCGTGAGGCCCCTGAAGGGTTTAAGCCCCTGATCCCCGATCACTTGCGGCCGTTCTATGATGTGGATGATCATTCGATGCTGGAGCTTGAAGGCGATAGGCATAGGCGCTTGCGCGGGCTGGTGCTCAGGGCTTTTACCTCACGGCGGATCAAAGAGCTTGCCCCTGAGATCACCCAGACCTGTCATGATCTGATCGACGCCTTTCCAGATGGCCCAGCGCCGGATGGGTTTGATCTGCTCAAAGCCTATGCCACCCCCCTGCCCATTCGCATTATTTCCAATCTCTTGGGCGTGCCTGTTGAGATGGGCGATCAATTGCTGGCTTGGTCTAACGCTATGGTCGCGGTCTATACGCCCCTGTGCAGTCATGAGACCGAAGTGGCCGCAGCCGTTGCTGCCACCGCGTTTTCCGACTTTATGCGCTCCTATATAGACAAACGCCGCACAGACCCGCGTGACGATTTGATCACGCATCTGATTGCGGCTGAGGAAGATGGCGAGAAACTTACCACGCAAGAGTTGATCACCACCTGTATTTTGCTCTTGAACGCAGGCCATGAGGCGACTGTGCACTCTATCGGCCTCGCGGTGAAAACCCTGTTGGACCATAACACCCCTGTAGAGATGTTAGACGACACCCGTATTGATGGCACTGTCGAGGAGCTCTTGCGGTATGATCCCCCCCTGCATCTGTTCCAGCGCTGGGTGAATGAGGACACGGTGTTCCTTGGCCAAGAGTTCAAACGCGGTGATAAAATAGGCCTGTTGCTGGGCGCGGCCAATCGTGATGATGACGCGTGGGATGATCCGCATGTCTTTAATCCCAGCCGTAAGGTGAAACAAAACACTGCCTTTGGCGGCGGCATCCATTTCTGCGTTGGCGCACCCCTAGCACGGCTGGAAATGCGGATCGCTTTGCCTGTGCTGTTTGAACGCTGTCCCGAGTTACAACTCACCCAGCCCCCCCGCTTTGGCAATACGTGGCATTTTCATGGGCTAGAGACATTGATGGTCCGGCCATAAGCCTCTAACAAGATCCCCAACACTCTACAGCAGACACGATTAGATACTGGAAAACGCAAATGGCCACAGTGCTCGACAAGATCAAAGCCTATAAACTCGAAGAAGTGGCCGCCGCCAAACAGGCTGTGTCCCTGTCCGATCTTGAGGCACAGGCCGCAGCACAATCCGCCCCCCGTGGATTTGCCTCTGCGTTGCAGGCTGCCGCGACAACAGGCTATGGCTTGATTGCCGAGGTCAAAAAGGCCTCGCCCTCCAAAGGTCTGATCCGCGCTGATTTCAACCCGCCTGTTTTGGCCAAAGCCTATGAGGACGGTGGTGCGACTTGCCTCTCCGTGCTCACAGACACGCCATCTTTCCAAGGCGCGCCTGAGTTTTTGGTCGCGGCCCGCGCGGCCGTGTCCTTGCCCGTGCTGCGCAAAGACTTCATGTATGACACCTACCAAGTGACGGAAGCCCGCGCGTGGGGGGCCGATGCGATTTTGGTGATCATGGCGTCTGTATCGGACGCGCAAGCGCTCGAGCTTGAAGACGCCGCCATGGCGCAAGGCATGGATGTGCTGGTCGAAGTGCACGACGAAGAAGAACTCGAACGCGCTTTGGCGCTCAAATCGCCTTTGCTTGGCGTCAACAACCGCAATCTGAAAACCTTTGAGACCTCGCTCGACACCACTGTGCGCCTGTCCAAGATGGTGCCAGAGGGCAAGCTTTTGGTCTGTGAAAGCGGGTTGTCCAATGCGGATGATTTGGCCGCGATGGCCCCACATGGCGCGCGTACGTTCTTGATCGGCGAAAGCCTGATGCGCCAAGATGACGTAACCGAGGCCACGCGCACACTTTTGGCCAATCCCGTACCCGCATAACCCACACCTAAGGATCACAGCATGGCAGAGCTCACCCATTTCGACGACGGCGGCAACGCCCATATGGTGGATGTCTCTGGCAAGGCTGTGACCGACCGTTTGGCCACCGCCGAAGCTGCGATCAAAATGCGGCCCGAAACACTCGCGCATATCACGCAAGGTACTGCGAAAAAGGGCGATGTCTTGGGCGTGGCGCGGCTTGCGGGCATCATGGGGGCGAAAAAGACCTCTGATCTTATTCCTTTGTGTCATCCCCTGCCGATCACCAAGGTGACGCTGGATCTCGCCCCTGACGAGACATTGCCAGGCGTGCGCATCACCGCCACGGTGAAAACCTCCGGTCAGACTGGCGTGGAAATGGAAGCTCTGACAGCCGCCTCCACCGCCGCGCTCACCATCTACGACATGTTGAAAGCCGCAGAAAAAGGCATGGAGATCGTGTCCATTCGCCTCTTGCGCAAAGAAGGCGGCAAATCTGGCGTCTACACTGTGGACGAGACATCATCATGATTTCCGTCTCAGAGGCATTGGATCACGTCTTTTCGCTTTGCGAGGCTTTGGACACTGAAACAATCCCCCTGCGCGATGGCCTAAACCGTGTCCTCGCCACGGATGCCACAGCGACACGCAATCAACCGCCGTTTTCTGCCTCAATCATGGATGGCTACGCCCTGCGTGACGATGAAAGCAAAATCGGAGCAGAGTTTACCGTCATCGGCGAAGCCGCTGCAGGGCACGCTTATGCTGGCACAGTGGGTGCAGGCCAAGCCGTGCGTATTTTCACCGGTGCCCCCCTGCCCAAAGGCGCGTCCCGTGTGGTGATCCAAGAAAACGTCACGCGCACAGGCGACCAGATCACACAAATGGATGTCTCCAGCACCACCAATATTCGCGACATCGGCGCTGATTTCAAAGTGGGCGATACAGTCAAAGCCCCGCGCAGGCTCACTTCTCGCGATTTGGCTTTGCTCGCAGCAATGAATATCCCCGAGATCGCAGTCACCTGCAAACCCATCGTGGCTTTGATCGCCACAGGCGACGAATTGGTCATGCCGGGTGAAACGCCAAATGACGCTCAAATCATCGCGTCCAATTCATTTGGCTTGGCGGCCATGGTCGAGGCCGCAGGCGGCATCGCGCGTATGCTGCCGATTGCCCGCGATAATGAGGCCTCCCTACGCCAAACCCTCACCCTTGCCCAAGATGCTGATATGATCGTCACAATCGGTGGCGCCTCTGTCGGCGATCATGACATCGTCGGCAAAGTTGCGATGGATATGGGCCTCTCCCGCGCTTTCTACAAAGTCGCCATGCGCCCCGGCAAACCGCTTATGGCGGGTAAAATCAACGGCAAAATGATGCTCGGCCTTCCAGGCAACCCTGTGTCGTCCTTGGTGACAGCGCACCTGTTCATGCTGCCCGCCCTGCACAAAATGCTCGGGCTTGAAGCCACTGCCATTCCAACGACCCAAATGCCTTTGAGCACGGATATTCCATCCAACGGCCCACGCGCCCACTATATGCGCGCGACGATTGCGAACGGCATGGTGGCACCAATGTCCAGCCAAGACAGCGCCTTACTGCGTATCCTCTCAAATGCCGATACATTGATCGTACGCGCTCCCTTTGCACCTGCTGCCAAAGCGGGCGAGCATGTCGATATAATTTCTTTGTAAAAAGCGACCTCCGTACTCCCAAATTAACGATGAATTAATCAACTTCCCTTCTCCTAAACCCAATTGGAAAACAGTGACAAACCGGCACGACAGGCCGCATATCACAACATTGGGAGAGTATTGTTGACACATTTAGGGAACAGCGGTAGAACATTATCAGAACACGACACCCATGCCATCTGGCGACAAACGGACCACGGCGGTCCTGTGATGTTTAAAAGCGCCGCACAAAATGTGCCGCGCCTCATCAAACCGCGGCCTTCGGGCCAAAACGTTACCGCCACACGCGATTTGTCCACCAGACAGGCACAGCTGCCGGAGTAATCCGGCGATAACTTGATCGGCATGGGATCACCAAAACGCGACACGGCGGGAGCACAGACATGCTGACAAAGAAACAGCTTCAATTGTTGGAATTTATCAACACACGGATGCACAAAGACGGTGTCCCACCGTCTTTCGATGAAATGAAAGAAGCGCTGGATCTGCGCTCTAAGTCCGGCATCCACCGCCTGATCACCGCCTTGGAAGAACGTGGTTTCATTCGCCGCCTCGCACACCGTGCGCGTGCGATTGAAATCGTGAAATTGCCCGAAAGTCTGGGCGGGCAACCCACAGCACCAACTGCCGCAGGGTTTCAGCCCCGCGTGATCGAAGGTGATCGTCCAAATTCTCCGCCCCCTGCGCAAGCAATGGAAGTGGCGGTCTCTGCTTTTAACCTACCTATCATGGGCAAAATCGCCGCAGGCGTGCCGATTGAAGCCGTGGAAGATGGTGCGCTGAATGTTGCAGTCCCAGGTTCAATGCTCTCTGGACGCGGCAATCACTATGCTTTGGAAGTCAAAGGCGAATCCATGATCGACGCTGGGATCAATGATGGCGACATCGTTGTGATCCGCGAGACGTCGCAGGCCTCGAACGGTGATATCGTTGTGGCGATGGTCGAGGGCTATGAAACCACGCTCAAACGCTACATGCGCAGCGGCGACACAATCGCGTTGGAGGCAGCCAACCCAGCCTTTGAAACACGCATGTTTTCTGCGGACAAGATCGAAATCCAAGGCAAACTAGTGGGCCTCATTCGCAGCTACTAGATGTGAGGCTTATCCCCTCACCCAAAGCCCCTTTCATGTTTCATGTGAGGGGCTTTGTCGTTCGCGTTTGACCAGAGACGCGCCAATTGCACATTCAAATTCTTGTGCAAATTCTGGAAAGGCCAACATCAAGGTTCCGTCTGCCAGTGCAGAGTTCGACCATTTGACCCCTCAACATAAAAGCGTGCCCCAAAAATGGGACGATCTTTGCTTTGCTGTATCGCGCGCGCTGAGACAGCTGGATCGCGGCGCAGTTCTGGCGCGCTCCACAACCTCACACCTGTTTGGCCAAGTGAGGTTTTTAAAACAAATCCATTGTCGCGCGGATCAATGGCAAGGGCGCCACTTTCATCCAAAAACGATGCGTCAAAGATATAACAATTGTCAGGCCAGTCGGCATCCCAGCGTTTGTTGACAATAACAACGTCATGCAACGCACAAGACTGCACAACGGCCTTCTGCCATCCGCGCCCAGTCACATGCGCGAAAGTAATGCCCGACACATCAAGTGGTGGAAAATTTCGAAGGGCTGCCGCGTATTGATCGGGGTGATCCCCATCATTTTCGAGCCACGATTGCGCCGCAAATCCTGATCCGCTTGGCTTGCTCAACGCGCGTCCCTCTGCGGTCATGCGCCCGACGAGCCCGCCGTCCCCAGATACAAGTAAACTTGGCCGATCCACGCCAATCCAAAAAATGGCGCCCAACACCATTGGCACAAGTCCCAACACCCTGATGCGACCGTGCCATAAGACCAAAAACAAACCGCCAAGTGCCAGCAATGGAAGCGTTTGGACAGGTGGCGTGACGATGTGCGTCACCGCCCCTTCAATGTTGCCAACAGTTTGCGCCACAAACAAAATCCAGCGAATGGCCGGTTCCATCACAAGCAAAGCAAGCCCTTGCAACCCGATCAGTGTCAGCACCGCCGCGGCCACAGCTGCAGGCATCACCACGGCCCCCATGATCGGCACGGAAATCACATTGGCAATCAAACCAAGGTCGGCAATGCGATTAAAATGCGCTGCCGCCACAGGTGCGGTGGCGATACCCGCCACAGCAGACGACATCACCACAGTCATCACGCCGCGCAACCAACTTGGCCACCGCGCCATAAGCCTAAGGTGTCGCACCAGCGTAAACACCGCCACCAAAGCAACCGTGGCGGCAAAAGACATCTGGAAGCCCGGTTCAGGCAGAACTTCTGGGCGCAAGCTCAAGATCACCAGCGCCGCCATCGCCACAGCGCGCAGGGAAATAGCCCGCCGATCAAAAAGGACTGCCACAAACATCATCAATACCATGATGTAAGCGCGTTCGGTCGCGACATTCCATCCAGACAACGCCAAGTACAATGCGCCAGCCAGCATAGCGCAAATCGCGGCAATCTTTTTAATCGGAAGATGAAAAAACGCCGCAGGAACAAACGAAAGAGCCATTCGAATCGCCGCAAAAATTACTCCGGTCAAAAGCCCCATATGCAGACCGGATATGGCCAGCAAGTGCGACAGATTACTGGCGCGCAGGTTTTCCGCAGTCTCGGCGGTAATACCCGAGCGATCACCGGTTAAGATTGCTGCAGCGAAGGCGCCCGGTTGCCCCGCCATGCGCGCCTGAAGGCCTTGCGACACAGTTTGGCGCAAGCGGTGTATCAGCAAAGACGCCCCTTCATCCGTTGGCCCCGCGCGCAAAACAGGAACGCGCGTGTAACCAACCGCGCCAAGGCGGTCGAACCACGCCATGCGTTGAAAGTTGAAACCACCAGGGTCGGCGGCACTGGGCGGTGGGGACAAGTGGCCGGTCATCGCAACACGTAAGCCTGGAACGGGCGTGATGTAATTTTGCGCGCCATGAAGTGACACGCGCACGCGCGCAGGCGTGCGGTCTGGCGGCATGTTTTTCAGTGTTACCTGATCAAGCGTGAGCCGGATCGCTTCGCTTGCGGATCTGTCAATTTTGACGACCCGTCCCTCAACAGGGCCATAGTAGCGATAGTTTAGCACTGGTGCTGCCACCAAATGGGCCCGCGCACCAGCAATCAAAAAGCCAAGGGACACCACCAACAGCATTGATAACGGTGGAGCGAAATATGCAGGGATAAAACACAAAAAAGCGGCAACAAAGGCAGCAAAGGTTGCCACGTAGATAAATGTCGCGAGATCCGGCTCTAAAGGCGTTGCGAAATAAAGCGACACACCAATCCCAAGCAGCACAGGCAGCCACAAAAACAAGCGGCCACGTTGCCGGTCAAAAATGTCGAGAAACCAATACAGTGGGGTCAAAATCAAAGTCACTGCGCCGCCATTTCCTGTTCGCCATCGCCCACGTTCTATGCGCGGGACCGGCATCATTGCGCAGTTTTGGGCGGAGCAAGGCGCGCCGTCACTAGGCGCGGCGTTAAAAGCGATTTCCACTTTGGATGAAAATGCTCTAGACCTGCGCGCAACACTGCACTTCAAGCTACCGCCATCATAGTTACCAAAGAGTTAACCCCCCATGTCAAACGCCACTTCCGCTTCAAACGTTTCTGCCAAACCCGTTGTCACACGGATTGCGCCCTCTCCAACTGGGGACATGCACATTGGGACGGCCCGCACAGCACTTTTCAGCTGGCTCTACGCCCGCGCGCGTGGCGGCAAATTTTTGCTTCGGATCGAAGACACAGATCGCGCGCGTTCCACACCTGAAGCCACGCAAGGCATTTTGGACGGCATGGCTTGGCTTGGTTTGGATTACGACGGCGAAGCGGTCAGCCAGTTTGAGCAAGCCGAACGCCACGCTGAGGTAGCGCTTCAGATGCTAGCGGACGGCAATGCCTACAAATGTTTTGCCACTCAGGACGAGATCGAAGCCTTTCGCGAGGCAGCCCGCGCCAATAAAACCAGCACTTTGTACCAGTCCCCTTGGCGCGATGCTGATCCCAGCACCTACCCTGATGCGCCTTATGTGATCCGCATGAAAGCACCACGGGACGGCGTGACTGTGATCAAAGATCAGGTGCAAGGCGATGTGACGATCAAGAATGACCAGATCGATGACATGATTGTACTGCGCTCTGACGGCACGCCGACCTATATGCTGGCGGTTGTGGTGGACGATCACGACATGGGCGTCACCCATGTTATTCGCGGGGATGACCATTTGGCCAACTCCGCACGCCAGATGATGGTTTACGCAGCGATGGGATGGGATTTGCCGGTCTATGCGCATATCCCGCTTATTTTCGGCCCAGATGGCAAGAAGATGTCGAAACGCCACGGTGCAACGGGCGTGAAAGAATACCAAGCGATGGGATACCCTGCGCAAGGCATGCGCAACTACTTGGCGCGTTTGGGCTGGTCTCATGGCGATGACGAATTTTTCTCGGACGCGCAAGCGATGGAATGGTTCGATCTTGATGGAATCAACAAGGCACCAGCGCGCTTTGATACGAAAAAGCTTGATAATATTTGCGGTCAACATTTGGCCATCATGGATGATGCACAAATCGTAAGCGAAATTGAGGGTTACCTTGCTGCATCTGCACAGCCCCCCTTCACCAGCGCACAGAAAACACGCCTGCTTGAGGCGATGTATTGCCTCAAAGGATCGGCCAAAAACTACCCTCAACTCGTTGAAAAGGCGCGATTTGCACTTAATTCACGTCCCGTGGATGTTGATGAGAAGGCGCAAAAACATCTTAACTCGGTATCCTACGGTATACTGAAGGAATTGACGCCGCACCTGCAAAGTGATAGCTGGAACCGCGACGCATTAGAGGCGGCTGTTGGCCGCGTTATGGATGCGCAAGAAATCGGCTTTGGGAAAGTCGCGGGACCGCTACGTGCGGCCCTTGCAGGACGCGCCCAAACACCGAGCGTACTTGATATGATGTTTGTGCTGGGGCGCGAAGAAACCCTGGCGCGCATCGCGGACGTACTGCAAGAGTAACACTCTAAAAGCACCTATTGCAGGCGCATTTGGGGATATGCGGCCACGCTATCAATGGCCGTCACAAATTCTATCGCGACTGTCACAGTCCGGTAACATGGCACGCCGCTAATACCGGCAAAGCCCAGACCAAAGAGCGGCACCGGCCCTCTTTAGCCACAGAGGGCGTGCGGATATTCTTTTGCGCGCCTTCCCCGACCTCCAGCGGCGCCCATAAGGCACCGCTGCCAACCGAAGGAATGACCATGGCAGACACAAAAAAAACAGCGACTCTGACGCTGGACGGAAAAACTTTCGAGCTTCCAGTCCACTCTCCGACCGAAGGACCAGATGTTGTTGATATCCGCAAGCTCTATGGCCAGGCAGGCGTGTTCACTTACGATCCAGGCTTCACATCAACTGCAGCATGTGACAGCTCTATCACTTACATCGATGGCGGCGAAGGTGTGCTTTTGCACCGTGGCTACCCAATCGGCGAATTGGCTGCGAACTCCCACTATCTTGAAGTGTGTTACTTGTTGCTGAACGGCGAACTGCCGACAGCTGCTGAACTTGAAAAATTTGAAAGCCTCGTGACCAACCACACAATGGTGCACGAGCAAATGCACAAATTCTTCTCAGGCTTCCGCCGCGATGCGCACCCGATGGCCATTATGGTCGGTGTTGTGGGCGCGATGTCTGCGTTCTACCACGATTCCACTGACATCTCTGATCCACACCAGCGCGAAGTTGCGACGATCCGTTTGATCGCGAAGATGCCAACAATCGCTGCGATGGCGTACAAATATGTTGCAGGTCAACCGTTTGTATACCCACGCAACGATCTTGATTACGCGTCAAACTTCTTGCGTATGTGTTTCGCCGTACCTGCTGAAGAGTACGAAGTGAACCCGATCTTGGCACGCGCCATGGACCGTATTTTCACATTGCACGCCGACCACGAACAAAACGCATCTACATCTACAGTGCGTTTGGCCTCCTCTTCTGGCGCCAACCCGTTCGCCTGTATCGCGGCTGGTATCGCCTGTCTTTGGGGCCCATCACACGGTGGTGCAAACCAAGCATGTTTGGAAATGTTGCAAGAAATCGGTTCTGTTGACCGCATTCCTGAATTCATCGCCCGTGCGAAAGACAAGAACGATCCGTTCCGCCTGATGGGCTTCGGTCACCGCGTTTACAAAAACTTCGACCCACGCGCGACTGTGATGAAACAGTCTGCTGACGAAGTGCTTGAACTTTTGGGCGTTGATGACAACCCAATCTTGCAAGTGGCAAAAGAACTCGAAGCGGCTGCCTTGGCTGATCCATACTTCGCAGAGAAGAAACTCTTCCCGAACGTGGACTTCTACTCAGGCATCATCCTCGAAGCGATGGGTTTCCCAACATCTATGTTCACACCGATCTTCGCCCTGTCCCGCACAGTGGGTTGGATTTCACAGTGGAAAGAGATGATCGAAGATCCAGCAATGAAAATTGGTCGCCCACGTCAGCTTTACACTGGCGAAACACAGCGCGAATACACAAACGTCGAAGACCGCGGCTAAGTCGCTTCTACGTCGTACAAATGAACAAGGCCGCCCCAATCGGGCGGCCTTTTTGTCTTTCTGGGATGTCGCGTTGCCCGAGCTGCAAAGTCTAGGGGCGGCGTTTGCACCAGTGACCTAGAATGGCTTAGCGGCCTTCGAATTTCGCAGGGCGTTTTTCCAGAAACGCAGTGACGCCCTCACGGAAATCATGGGTCTTTCCACACCGCCCTTGCAGCCTCGCTTCCAGCGCCAACTGTTGCTCTAGGGTATTGGTGGCAGAGGCATGAAGCGCCTGCTTGATGCCGTTGTAAGATACCGTTGGACCCTGTGCCAAATGCTGTGCGCGGGCTTGCCAATGGGCGGCGAATTGGTCGTCTGGGAAGCTCTCGTAAATCATACCCCATTGCGCGGCCTTGGCCGCTGGAATGGCATCACCAAACAAGGAAGCCCCCAAGGCACGCGCCAAGCCCACTTGGCGGGGCAGCGCATAGGTGCCGCCTGCGTCAGGCATCAAACCAATGCGGGTGAAAGCTTGGATAAACAAAGCAGACTCTGCCGCGATCACCACATCAGTCGCAAGGGCCAATGACGCCCCCGCGCCTGCCGCAACGCCGTTCACGGCGGCAATCGTCGGAATTTTGCTGTCATGAATGGCGTGCAGCATCGGCTCATATTCTTCGTGCAACACACGTTCCACATCCAACGTCGCCGCACTAACGTTGCCGCCTAGATCTTGCCCAGAACAAAACGCACCCGTCGTGCCGGTGATGACCAAAACCCGTGCCTCATCACCCGCTGCAAGCACCGCATGGGTGATTTCCGCGCGCATCCGTGTGTTCAGAGCGTTTTTGACCTTGGGCCGATTGAGTGTAACGACAGCGACAGCGTCTTGAACGGCGTAAGTGATGGTTTCATACTGCATGTGCGGCTCTCCCTAAAAGCTCCACACAGATTAAGCCGCGCCCCTTAAAATGAAAGTGGCCCGATCTGCAAATTCACAGAAAACCTCTGCATTTTCCGCTCAAGACGCAGGGTTACTTTTTGGGAATTGGTCCGCGGTCAAATAGACCGACGCGCTATTCCTTTAGCAAAGCATCAAGACGCGCCGCCTCATCGTTAGACAAAGGATCGATCTCGGTCTCTTTTTGGCGACGTCGCACAAAACTGACGCCGATGCCAAGCGACAGCAAAAGCATCACAGGACCAGCAATCCACAGCAGCTTATTCGCGCCGCCTAAGGTCGGTTTGAGCAAGACATATTCACCGTAGCGGTCGACAACATAATCGACAACTTCGACATCGCTATCCCCCGCCAGCAACCGCTCACGCACCAGCAAACGCAGGTCCGTGGCCAATTGCGCATTGGATTCGTCGATGTTTTCATTGCGGCACACAAGACAGCGCAGACCCTTTGAAATGTCGCGTGCGCGGCTTTCCATCACAGGGTCTTGCAACACCTCTTGCGGCTGAACGGCATAGACTGGTGTGGCGACAAGCAGGCTCAAGGCCAAGAAAACCGTCTTCATTCTGCAGGCACTCCCTTTGGCACAAGACGCGCTTTGCGCGCGCCAGCCGCAACGCGGTAGCGCCGGTCCGTCAAAGACAGAAAACCGCCCAGACCCATAATGATCACGCCGCCCCAAATCCAGTTGGCGAGCGGCTTGATATAGGTGCGCACAGCCCAACCACCATTGGATTGCACATCGCCAATCACAACATAGACATCGCGCAAAAAGCCTGAATCAATACCGGCTTCGGTCGTGGGCATCTGCGCCACAGGATAGTTACGCTTTTCGGGATGCAACGTGGTCAGTTTTTGCGCGCCTTTGAACAACGTTATGTCGGCCATCGTGGTGATATAGTTGGGCCCCTGTTTGCGCTGCACATCATCCAAACTCAGAGTGTAGCCCGAAACTTCAAAGGTCTCGCCCACCTGCACAACGCGAATGTCTTCAACCGTCCAAGCCGTCAGGCCTGCAATACCGGCGATGGTGATCCCAAGACCTCCATGCGCCAACAAACGCCCCCAATCGGCGCGTGGAAGACGCAACAAGCGGGACAAATCGCGTTTGCGACCCAGTTTCGATGCAATGTCTTGAACAGCGCCTGAGATCAGCCAGACAGCAAGGCCAAGCCCAATCGGGCCAAGCAATGACTTTTGCGTTTGCACCACATAAACCAATGCCAGAACGGCAACCGCCAAGATCATGGACGGGATCAACTTACGCACTGCGACGCCTAGTTTCGCCCGCTTCCACGGCAACATCGTACCGATCGGCAAAACAATCGCGAGCACAGTGAAGAACGGAGTGAAGGCGGCATCAAAAAACGGCGCACCAACCGACAGTTTGCGATCCCAAAAGGCTTCGGCCACCAAGGGCCAAATCGTACCGATGAAGACCACAAAGGCCGCCACTGCGAGCAAAATATTGTTGATGATCAAAGCCGTTTCACGAGACGCCAAAGCAAACACGCCCTTGGCCTCCATCGCCGCAGCGCGCAGTGAAAACAACACAAGCGCGCCGCCCATGAACACCGCCAAAATCATCAAAATAAAGATGCCGCGCTCAGGGTCATTGGCAAAGGCGTGCACCGACGTGATCACGCCAGAGCGCACAAGGAACGTTCCAATTAACGAGAACCCAAAAGCAAGAATGGCCAAAAGGATAGTCCACGCTTTGAGTGTCTCGCGCTTTTCGACAACAATGGCAGAATGAAGCAATGCGGCGGCAAAAAGCCAAGGCATAAAGGACGCGTTTTCGACAGGATCCCAGAACCAAAATCCGCCCCAACCCAACTCATAATACGCCCACCAAGACCCAAGGCCGATGCCGATGGTCAAAAAGACCCAAGCGGCCAAGGTCCAAGGACGCACCCAGCGCCCCCAAGCGGCATCCACGCGCCCTTCAAGCAACGCGGCGACAGCAAAGGAAAACGTCATCGAAAGCCCAACATAGCCGAGGTACAAAAACGGCGGGTGAAACGCGAGGCCAGGGTCTTGCAGCAATGGATTAAGGTCATCGCCGTTCATCGGTGGCGAAGCGAGGCGCAAAAACGGGTTGGACGTGAACAAAATGAACGCCAAAAAGGCGACACCGATGGAGCCCTGAACTGCAATCACACGTGCTTTCAACGTCGTGGGCAAATTCGCGCCAAACAGCGCAGCCGCGGCGCCAAACAGCGCAAGGATCAACACCCATAACAGCATCGATCCCTCATGGTTGCCCCATACGCCCGAAATTTTGTAAAGCATCGGTTTCAGCGTGTGGGAGTTTTCAACAACCAACTTGAGAGAAAAGTCAGAGGTTACAAAGGCATACATCAAGGCACTAAAAGAAAAGGTGATCAACACCATATGCACAAGTGCCGCCGGCGCCGCCACATCCATCAAAGCGCGACGCCCCATCTGTGCCCCGATAAGCGGCAGCACTGTTTGAACACAGGCGACGAAGAAAGCGAGCACCAGCGCAAAATGACCAAGTTCAACCAGCATATAGATTCTCCCATTAAGGCGCTGTCACAGCACCGCCCTGTTGAGGTATGTTGTAGCTTGCTTAGACGCTGTCGCCAATGGGATGCGCGGTGATGTCGCAAGAAATTGAAGCGCGCCCTACGTGCCACCACGAAAAAGAGGGCCGAAGCCCCCTTTCCCACCTGTCTCGACCCACGTTGTGGGATCCGCAGCACGTGACTTACATCACCCACAAGACCCCTAGAGACAGAAGCAACGCACCGATCACGGGCGCAAGAAAACTCAAGCCTTGATAGCCAAATGAGCCCTGAATGACGGCAAAGTGCAGAATTGCACCTGCCATCAGCAACGACAGGAATGCGAATAGAAAGACGATGCTGCCTTGGCAGTCACCACTGGACTGGATTTGCATGAGCCACCACCACCCCAACGTCAGCCCCACGCCCGCCCAGCTAAAGGACATGCCCAAAGCAAGCGGCGTGGCACGCACTTGCCAGAGCCAAAAAAACGTCCCCGAAATGATCAACGCCATTACAGCGATCGCGCCGTAGCCCACCAGCATCATATGCGTGGTACCAATCAACGATATGCCCACAAGGGCGAGCGCGAATATCGCGCCATATAATATGAGTGCCTGTTTCATTGCTTCAACATCTCCTTCACGGCCGCATCCAATGCATGCGCGGCATCTCGGTTCCGTTTGATGGCTTGGGCCAGCGGTGCACCAGCAACCAAATCTGACAGCCAAACCAAAAGGGTTCTCAGGTGTGCTTTCATCCGATCTCACCCTCCTCTCGGCAAACGTTCGCGGATCATCGTCGTCATCTCGATGAGAATCTGCGAGTTCTTGTCCAGCACGGCTCGGGTGGCCTGATCTTTTTGCAAGTCTCTGTACAGCAAGAAAAAAACCATTATGGCCCATGGTCCGTGTTCGGACAGGGCTTTGATCAGCGCGTCACTCATCATGGCCAGACCTCCATGCAATAAGTGCTGGATTTTGCGCGTCAAACCCAGGAATGTCGGTGGTGTCTTGATACATCGGCGGCCCAGCCACATAGGGCGCCTGAGAGGCGGGATCAGACACGCCTTTGGCGCCCGCCTCCAATGCCCGAAGCGAATTCAAGGACCGAATATTGGCGGTCACAATCGGCGCTTGCGCCACCGTGGCCGCAATTGAACGCTGGAATTCTTGGCCCTTCACCTGATAGCGCGCACCAAAATAAAAGCTCACAATCGCACCCATCAGCCACCAAAGTGGCTCCGGCACCAAGGCGATCCCTTGCATCCTTGCTGCAAACCAAATGGGATTGACCATCGCGGTGATGCACAGCCCGATTGTTCCGAAAGCCATCAAAGGCCGCGGAACACGATTGAGCCCGTCCATAAACCGATCAAAGCGTCCGGTGCGTGCAACGGCGAATTCTTTGGCGAATTGATCCATAGCTGCAGAGCGCAGCCCCACATCACGAACTGAATCTTCTTCGGAATTTGTCATGAACACTTCTGCGGTCTCTTTCACCACATTGCGCCCACCGCCAAACAGGATTTCGGCCAACACTTGAATTACCCCCATGACGCCACCCGCGCGGAATGTTCGGCCAGTGTCAGGTGATATCGCTGGGAAATGAATTCTTCGGCGCGCAAAATCCAACCGCCTTTGCCGCCATTGCGCCGCATTGCGTATTTGCGGCTTTTGGGGCGTCGGTCAGCCAAGGCGTAATAGTAGTTGCGCCGCGCAATGCCAAAGGCATCCGCCAAGTGGTCCGGCGCAAGGCTTTGGGCAATATGACAGGCTTCGATAGTTTGCGGGCCTATGGTGCCATCCACGACAATGCTTTGGCCCATATCGACCAACAGCCGCTGCAAAATACGAACAGCGTTCGAGCCTGCGTTGACGTACATGTCAAACACACTCGCCTGCAAAACAGGCGGCAATTCGTCAATGCGAGGACCGCTAAAGTAGTGCTCGATGAAGATATCGCGGGCTTGCGTGCGGGTGATCCTGCGCACATCGTCAGATGTCACTCGCCCGTCGCCGTCGTTATCAATCCCAAGCCGACGCAAGGTTCCAATTGTGACACCAAACTTGGTTGCGCCACCGGGATCGTCGGGGTCGTTCACATAACCGCCCTCGCGAGCGATTATCTCATTTGCAATCTGCTGTACTGTTTTCATGTCCCAAACCCACCAATTTGATGAGTTCAGGCTGCCGCAAAATAGTTAACGCTGCCGGACTAGAGCGCGCGGATCACTCAGAGCTTTCTTGGAAAACACCTTGTTCTTTCAAGGCGTCAACCACTTCTTTGGGCATGTAGCTTTCGTCGTGTTTCGCCAGAATTTCAGAGGCGACGAACACGCCATCTTGCAACGTGCCAGTGCCAACCATCCCCTGATTTTCGCCGAACAGATCTGGCAAAACACCTGTGTAGCTCACGGGAACGATTGCATTGGTGTCCGTCACACTGAAGGTCACAGATGTGCCTTCGCCGCGTGTCAAACTGCCCTCAAGCACCAAGCCACCAATGCGAAACACTTCACCTTTGCGCGGCGGTTCTTCCACCACTTGCGTGGGCGAGCGAAACAGATTGATGCCATCTTTCATCGCATAGCCGATCAAAGCCGTGGACAGAGTGAGCGCGACAACAGCCACCGCAATAATTTGAATACGGCGTTGTTTTTTAAGACTCTTCATCGCGTTTCCTCCGTCAAATTGGTCGTATTTACGGGTACACTGGGGCCAATTGCAGCCCTGTGATCTCATCCAAGCCCAACATCAAATTCGCGTTTTGAATGGCTTGTCCGGATGATCCCTTTGTCAGGTTATCTAGGGCGCCGATCACGATTGTCCGCCCTGTGCGACGATCCGCCACCACACCGATGTGACAATAGTTTGAGGCCCGCACATGCTTGAGCGCAGGCACTTCGCCCATGGGAAGCATTTGAATAAAGGGCTCGTCTTTGTATTGATCCACAAGCGCAGCATAGACCGCATCAGCCTCGCCTTTGACATAGGCGGTGGCCAAGATACCGTGCGTCGCTGGGATCAAATGCGGGGTGAATTGGATTTCCACAGGACGTCCTGCGATCAAAGAAAACTCCTGATCGAATTCGCCCAAGTGACGGTGTTTGCCGCCGACAGAATAGCCAAAGGCATTGTCATGCAATTCGCCGAACAAAAACGGTTCTTTCAAAGACCGCCCTGCCCCGGACACACCCACCTTGAGGTCCAAGATGATGTCATCCAGATCGATCACGCCAGCCGCCACAAGGGGACGTAAAATGAATTGGCCCGTCGCCGCATTACAGCCCGTGCCAGCCACAAGACGCGCGTTTTTGATCTCATCGCGGTAAAATTCGGTGAGGCCGTATACCGCTTCTTTTTGCATCTCAACCGCAGAATGCGGTTGGCCGTACCATTTGGCGTAAGCTTCAGGATCGCGCAGACGGAAATCCGCGGACAGATCCACCACTTTGAGCGTCTTGGGCAATTTCGAAATCACCGCCTGAGAGGTCGCATGGGGCAACGCACAAAAGGCCAGATCAACACCTGCAAAATCGATGTCGTCAATCTTGCACAGCGCTGGCAAATCAAGATGACGCAGATGCGGATACACATCCGCCATCGCCATACCCGCTTTACGGTCACCCGACAGCGCCACGATGTCCATTTCAGGATGGGTGGCGATCAAGCGCACGAGCTCGGCACCAGTGTAACCAGAGGCGCCAAGGATGGCGATTTTGTAAGTCATAAGTCTCTCTTTGGTCTATAAACACGACAAAGTCGTTTAGGTTTTACCCTATGTAAGGACAGGCGTCACAAAGCGCAATTGCGGCAAATTGTTTTGCGGGACTCAAGCCTTTTGAAACTCGACTTTACGCTTCAAAAACTGTGTCGCACCGCGGCTGACCTTTTGCGGATCGCCTGTGGTCAAAAACACGCTTTGCGTGCCTGCCCCAATCATTTCAGGACGGCGATCCAAATAATCAGCCAAGCTTTCGGCCACCAAATTGGCTTGTGAAAACACTTTCACATCAGGGCCAAGGGCGTCTTGGAATTCGGCTTCCATAATCGGATAATGCGTGCAGCCCAAGATCGCAGCATCAGGATTTGGCAACTTGCGTTTCAAAGCATCCACATGCGAGCGCACCAAAGCATCGGCCAAAATCATATCGCCGTCTTCAATCGCATCGACAACACCGCCGCAGGCCTGTGCCTCAACATCAACTCCAATGGCACGAAACGCCAGTTCGCGTTGAAACGCGCGCGAGGCCACCGTGGCGGGTGTCGCAAAAAGTGCGACGCATTTCACGGAAACTTCGGTGGGCGGAGAATTATCGCCCCATTCACGTTCGGTCAGCGCCTCGATCAGCGGCACAAACACGCCCAAAACGCGTTTATCCTTGGGAATCCAGCTTTCTTGCATTCTACGCAGCGCCGCAGCAGAGGCCGTGTTGCAGGCCAAGATGACCAGATCACAACCCGCTTCCCACAGACGTTCGACAGCCGCAGTGGTCAAATCATAAATATCGTCGGCATCGCGCACCCCATAAGGCGCATGCGCGTTATCGCCAAAGTAAACCAAAGGTACGTCGGGCAAGCGTTTGCTCACCGCATCGTAAACCGTTAACCCACCAAGCCCGCTGTCAAAAATACCCACTGCCATGTCAATATCGGCCCTTTAGACCCCTACGCGGAGTCGTCTCCGCTGTTGTTTTATGCCTGTCTTCAAACTCATACCCCAAAGCGCGTTCGTCAAGGGGGTGTGGCGACAAGGCATATGTCCGTGCACGCAAAAAATCCATCATCTTTTTGGGGTCGCGTTGGTATGGGGCTAATTCTTGCGGTGCAATCGGCGCGCCAATAACAACGCGCACGGGAGCATTTATTTTGGCGCGAAACTCGCGGATCAAAAGCCCCATGCGCAAGGTGGTGTGCAAATGGCTGGCAAATTGGAACAACCGCGAATTGGTCCCATCAAAATAGATCGGCACGACTTGCGCGCCTGATTTGGCAATCATTTTCGCCGTGAACGCTCGCCACATTGGATCGCGCGGCGGCCCCATTGGCGTGGCGGACGTAGACACTGTGCCACCAGGGAAAATACCGACGCAGCCACCTTGCTGCAAATATTGCACGGCACTTTTGCGTGTTTGCAGGTTTAATTGCACAGCGTCTTTTGTTTCATCAAAAGAAACGGGCAAAATCACGCGATCAATATCTTCAGCCTGTTTGAACACCTCATGCGCCATGATGCGAAAATCACCGCGCGTTTTGGCCAAGATATGCCCGAGCATCAGGCCGTCCAAAATCCCGTAAGGATGATTTGACACCACAACCAGCGGCCCTGTGCGTGGAATGGCGTCAAGCTGACCACCGACAACATCGAGCTCAAGCCCATAGCGATCAATCATCACCTGCCAAATGTCACGCCCCTGCTCTAGATCGGCATGATATCCATTGGCTCTGCGAATAAGTCCGATGCGTCCCGTGATATTTTCGAGCAACCGGATCAGGACACGTCCTGCGCGGGTCTGCGCCGAATGGGCATAAGATATCCTGCGCGCGGTGTGTTGGTGTTCTTTGAAATTCGTGCTGCCCAAACGCCGTCCCTTTCCGTTTATTGCGTCGACCTTACTGCCTTTACGTCAACGCCTCCAAGCACTTATCCACGAACACCGTGTGCTGAGCTTACCCCTTTCCACCGCAGATTGTTTTCCTGTCGTTGTTGCACAGTCGTATCGCACAAACTTCGTGCAGGATCGTGAATTTTTCACGAAAACTCCATAAAATGCCCATTTGCGCCTTGCACAAAACCGCAAAAACACAAACACCCCACTCAAAAACCTCGCTTTGCTGGATTAGAGCTCTATGTTGTAAGCGTGCAATGACAAAAGGCATGACTATGGATTGGGATAAATTACGGATTTTTCACGCGGTCGCGGACGCAGGGTCTCTTACCCATGCGGGCGATACGCTGCATCTCAGTCAATCTGCTGTGTCGCGTCAAATTCGGTCACTCGAAGAATCGCTCAGTACAACATTGTTTCACCGCCATGCTCGCGGGCTGATCCTGACCGAACAAGGCGAGTTGCTGTTTGACGCCACCCGTTCAATGGCCAAGCGCCTAGATGCGGCCGCCGCGCGCATTAAGGACAGTAAAGAAGAAGTCTTTGGCGAATTGCGCGTCACCACAGCCACTGGGTTTGGCACGCTTTGGCTCGCGCCGCGCCTGTCTAAGCTTTATGAAAAATACCCTGACCTGACGATCGACCTCATGTTGGAAGAGCGCGTGCTTGATTTGCCAATGCGCGAAGCAGACGTCGCCATTCGCATGAAAGAGCCGTCCCAAGCCGATTTGATCCGCAAGCGCCTTATGAATATTCGCATGCGTTTATTTGCGACGCAAAAATATTTGGACGAGCACGGCGTGCCAGAGAATCTTGATGATCTGGGAAATCATCGTTTGATTTCGCAAAACCCGAATTCTGCTCAAGTTTCCGCAGGCGCGCGTCTGACCCAAGAGTTGAACGAACATGACCTGCAGTCGAAACTTTATGTGAACAACTATTTCGGCGTGCTGCAAGCCGTGCTGAATGACCTTGGGATCGGAATGCTGCCAGACTATCTGACCGACAGCTCAGACAAACTGGTTCGGGTTCTCGACGATATTGAAAGCACTGAAGTGCCCGTTTTCTTGGCCTATCCAGAAGAGTTGCGCCACTCAAAACGCATTCAGGTTTTCCGCGATTTTGTCACAACCGAGATCAATGAATACCGCAGGCGTCACCGCGACGACGCTTGATCAAATATTTCTACTGATTTTCCACAATGACCGTATTTGCGTAAAGGCGAATAGATTCAGTCTATTACGGCCAAATCACATTTCTGGTATGCACTAGATGCATAGCGGGTTTGCATAACATCGCAACAATAACCCTTGAACGATTCACAAAGCGCACATAAATCAATCATCGAAGCGGCTGATAGAGGAAACTCTTAGCAACTTCACCTCCCTGTTGGACTTGGGCCGAGCTTATGCTCGGCCTTTTTTTTGTTCTTTGATATCGCGCGCGAATCTTTCTCACCTACCTCTGAGCGTGGCTTTTGGACGTTTTGGACAAAGAAATGCATTTTCTACCTTAAAAATCAGATTTTCATTCGATTTCGGGTCGCCTGCCCTCTTTCCCAAAGCCCAGCGATAGCCTATGAGAACGCCAGACTGAGACATGCTTTTCGTGCAAGGCAATCACCGCGACGCACGCAGAGCCCTGATCACCTTCGAGGGGACTTCCATGACCGATCCGAAAATCACCGATGATCTCATTGCCGCACACGGCCTCAATGCCGAAGAATATGCGCGCATTCTAGAAATCATGGGCCGCGAGCCAACCTACACCGAGCTCGGTATTTTCTCGGCGATGTGGAACGAGCACTGTTCATACAAATCTTCCAAGAAGCACCTGCGCGGCCTACCCGTTGATGGTCCACAAGTGATCTGTGGCCCAGGCGAAAACGCCGGCATCGTCGACATCGGCGATGGCCAGTGCGTGGTCTTCAAAATGGAAAGCCACAACCACCCGTCCTACATCGAACCTTACCAAGGTGCTGCCACAGGCGTTGGCGGCATTCTGCGCGACGTGTTCACCATGGGTGCACGTCCGATTGCGGCGATGAACTCGTTGTCGTTTGGCGTCAAAGACCACCACAAGACAAAACAGCTGGTGCACGGCGTTGTTGAAGGTGTCGGCGGCTATGGCAACTGTTTCGGCGTGCCGACTGTAGGCGGTGAAGTGCGCTTCCACTCTGCTTATAACGGCAACTGCCTTGTGAACGCGTTCGCGGCAGGTTTGGCTGACACAGACAAGATCTTCTACTCTGCCGCGTCCGGCGTTGGCATGCCTGTTGTGTACCTTGGTGCAAAAACAGGCCGTGACGGTGTTGGCGGCGCGACGATGGCGTCTGCGGAATTTGATGACACTATCGAAGAAAAGCGCCCAACAGTGCAAGTTGGTGACCCGTTCACCGAAAAACGCCTCATGGAAGCCACACTCGAATTGATGGCCACTGGTGCTGTGATTTCGATCCAAGACATGGGCGCTGCTGGCCTCACGTGTTCTGCGGTTGAAATGGGCGACAAAGGCAAATTGGGCGTGCGTCTTGATCTTGAGAACGTGCCACAGCGCGAACTCAACATGACCGCATATGAAATGATGCTGTCGGAATCCCAAGAACGCATGTTGATGGTTCTTAAACCAGAACTCGAAGCGGAAGCCCGCGCCGTGTTTGAAAAATGGGACCTCGATTTCGCCATCGTTGGTGAAACCTTGGAAGAAGACCGTTTCTTGATCATGCACAACGGCGAAGTCAAAGGCGACCTGCCTTTGTCCACGCTGGCCTCTTCTGCGCCAGAATACGACCGCCCATGGGTGCCAACACCTGCGGCTGAGCCTTTGGCAGATGTGCCAAGCATTGATCCGATTGACGGCCTGAAAGCGCTACTGGCATCACCAAACTACGCGTCCAAATCTTGGGTTTACGAACAATACGACAGCCAAGTGATGGCCGACACAGTGCGTGCGCCTGGCATGGGTTCTGGCGTGATCCGCGTGCATGGCACAGAAAAAATGCTGGCCTTCACATCTGACGTGACACCGCGCTACGTGAAAGCCAACCCTGTGGAAGGCGGCAAGCAAGCTGTGGCAGAAGCCTACCGCAACTTGACCGCTGTTGGCGCGAAACCATTGGCAACCACCGACAACTTGAACTTCGGCAATCCTGAGAAGCCTGAAATCATGGGTCAGTTTGTTGGCGCGCTGCAAGGTATTGGCGAAGCTGTTAAATTCCTCGACATGCCCATCGTGTCCGGCAACGTGTCTTTGTACAATGAAACCGATGGCGTTGGTATTTTGCCGACCCCAACCATCGGCGCTGTGGGCTTGATCGCCAATGAAGACGAACTGATCTCTGGCCTTGCGCAAGCAGGCGACGTCGCACTGGTGATTGGCGCGACCGGTTCGCATCTTGGTCAATCCGCTTTGCTGGCAGAAGTGTTCAACCGTGAAGACGGCGACGCACCACATGTCGATCTGGCACAAGAACAAGCCAACGGTGAGTTCCTTAAAGCCAACCGCAAGCTGATCAATTCAGCCACGGACTTGTCTGATGGCGGCCTTGCACTGGCAGCGTTTGAATTGGCTGAAAAAGCAGGCCTCGGCCTGACGTTGGACAGCGGCGATACGGCTGAATTGTTCGGCGAAGACCAAGCGCGTTACCTCGTGTCTTGTACCTTTGATCAAGCCGAAGCACTGATGGCGGCTGCATCCCAAGCGGATGTGACCTTGACCACAGTCGGTAAATTTGGCGGCGACACTGTGAAGCTCGGCTCTGCTGAGGCACCACTCGCTGACCTGAGCGCGGTGTTCAACGGATCATTTGCCGAGACCTTCGCCTAAGATCCAAACGTGGACCGACGCATAATAGTTATGAGGGCCCGCCAAATTGCGCGGGCCTTTGTTTTACATCACTTTTTGCCGAACTGAGGACGAACGCATGGAACTTCCTGAACTCACCTCTGATTGCTCCAATTGCGCGGCGCTGTGCTGTCTGGGCATGTCGTTTCAAAAAGGCGATGACTTTGCCATCGACAAAGCCTCTGGCACACCCTGCCCCAATCTGGGATTTGATCATCGTTGCAAAATTCACAGCACGTTGAAAGACGACGGGTTTGAGGGCTGTATTAAGTTTGACTGTGCTGGCGCAGGCCAACGCGTCACTCAAATGCGATTCAACGGCGAAAGCTGGCAGGATTCGCCCGAACTGTTGTTCGCCATGATGCGCGATTTTGAAAACCTGCGCCCCTTGCACGAACGCATGGTGCAATTGGAAGAAGCGGGCAAACACGCCCTGCCCGAGGACTTGGAAACCGAGCGGCTAGCGCTTTTGACGCGTACGGCGCGCATTTGGGCAGATACTGATGCACTCAAACGGCGTTTCAACACATTTTTGACAGCTGTAGCAAAAGTCACCGCGCCTTAATCACCGCTGCGCCTTGCACAGGGCGCGCCCCCGCCCTACATTTTACCCAACACAAGACCACACCAAGGAGCGCCTAAATGGCCATCACCGCCGCTGAAATCGAAACCCTGATCAGAAAAGCCTTTCCTGAGGCCAATATCCTCGTGCAAGGCGACGATGGGCAACATTTTGCAGCCGAAGTCGTTGACGAAAGCTTTCGCGGCAAAAACCGCGTGCAACAACAACGCGCCGTAAACGCAGCACTGAAGACGGAAATCGACAGCGGCAAACTGCACGCTTTGGCTTTGTCCACACGCGCCCCTGAGTAAAAGAACACCGAATTCGCCGCCCAATCGCGGCCTCCAATAGTTGAAAGGTCGACACAATGTCCGACGCACAAGCCACAATCCAAAAAACCGTTGATGAAAACGACGTTGTCCTGTTCATGAAGGGCACAAAAATGATGCCGCAATGTGGGTTTTCTTCCCGCGTGGCTGGCGTTTTGAACTTTATGGGCGTGGAGTTTCACGACGAGAACGTGCTGGCGGACCAAGAGATCCGTCAAGGCATCAAAGACTTTTCCGATTGGCCAACCATTCCGCAGCTCTACGTCAAAGGCGAATTTGTTGGCGGTTGCGACATCATCACTGAGATGACCCTGTCTGGCGAGCTGGACACATTGTTCGAAGAAAACGGTGTGGCATTCGACAAAGAAAAAGCCGACCAAGTGCGCGCCGCAAACGCGTAAACACTTACGAATTCAGACAAAAACGGCGGCAAAGAGGATATCTTTGCCGCCGTTTGTATATCTGAATGCCAAAACGCGTTTAGCTTGAGACGTCCAAGCGCTCTTCAAGGGCTGCAGCCATCGCCTCAGTCCGTGCGGCAAGTTCAGCAAACGTATCGTGCACTTCGCGTGGCACAACAGGCACTTCAATGCGCTCAGGTTCAGGGGCCGGCGCAGACCGCAATTCTTCGATCAACGCTTCTTGTGCACCGAGTTTTGTCTCAAGGGCCCGCAATTGCTCTTCGAGGCCTGCTGTTTTATCCGCAAGCATCAAGCCAGACATCAACAACATGCGCGCTTCAGGCAAACGACCAATCTGGCTGGACAGGACTGTGGCCTCATTGTCGAGAAGCTTCGCGGCAGACTGCAAGAAATGCTCTTCGCCCGGCTGGCAAGCCACTTCGAATTCGCGCCCACCAATGGAAATTTTGGTTTCTGGCATGATTACGCCTCTTCTTTTTGGGCCGGTTGTACAAACGGCCTCAGGTCTGACAAAATTGCTTTCAGCTCAGCGGCCTCCGCCTCGCGCTCAACGTTGATCGCCTCGAGTTCCGCCTTCATCGCGGCATCAACCAATAGCGGATCCCCAACAGATTTTGCGTTCGCGGCACGCAATTCAGCGTTGTTCGCGCGCAGCTGCGCCGTAACACCACGTAGTTTTTGAACCTGCGCATCATGCGCGGCCAACTGTTCGCGCAACTGCGCGACATCTGCTTCAAGGGCTGTGACATGACTTTCTTGACGCTCGTGAATGGCCCGCACGCGTTCTTCCAGCTTAGCGTTTGTGTCACGCTCAGCTTCCAAAGCCTCGTTCAAATGCCCCATTTCGGCGGTCATTTCCTCAAGAGCGATCCCGCCCTGCGGACTGTCTGCATTTTTCTCTTCAGCGGCAACAACCGCATGACCGATACGTTCAAGGGCCGCCTTGATCCGTGTTTCAAATTCTGAAATCTCACTCATCGCCACATACCTGTCACTATTCTTACATTGGCCGCTACATCGACTTTTGTCTCAATGCTTTAAAGTGACCCAAATTGTCACTTTTCTCAATGCCGATCTAAAGAAATATTACACGTTGGCGACAGATTGCACAGGCCCCATTTCATGCCTTGTCGTTTCATCCGATAGGCCAATGTCCAAGCCAGCCCGCACAGACCAAACATCTATGACATCAAATGCGCGCTGAAACGCGCCAAAATGATGCGTCTGCCTTGCACTTCTGCGCAACATCGTTATCACCAGACGCGAATAGTTGCGCCGAATGACGCCTGTCCTTTGGCAAATGCAGCTGCTTTTAGACCAGCAAGGAGATTCACACGTGGACATCGCAAAATTGCGCGAAGCGCACCCTGATCACTGGATGCGTGCTGCTGCCATCCGCACTTTGACGCTTGATGCCGTTGCGGCCGCAAACTCTGGTCACTCTGGCATGCCAATGGGCATGGCCGATGTGGCGACGGTTTTGTTTGAAAAACACCTGAAGTTTGACGCCTCTGCCCCGCTTTGGGCCGACCGCGATCGCTTCATCTTGTCTGCGGGCCACGGCTCTATGTTGGTGTATTCTTTGTTGTACCTCACAGGCTACGATGAGATGCCACTCGAAGAAGTGAAAAACTTCCGCCAAATGAATGCGAAAACGGCGGGTCACCCTGAGAATTTCTTGCTCGACGGCGTTGAGACCACAACCGGTCCACTTGGCCAAGGCATTTCCAACGCTGTGGGTTTCGCCATGGCTGAAGAAGCTCTGCGTGCGCGTTTCGGCAAAAAGCTGCAAGACCACTACACATACTGTATCGCTGGCGACGGCTGTTTGATGGAAGGCGTCTCACACGAAGCCATCGCTTTGGCAGGTCGTCAAAAGCTCAGCAAATTGATCGTGTTCTGGGACAACAACAACATCACCATCGATGGCACCGTTGATCTGTCCGATCGCACTGACCAGCCACAGCGCTTCAAAGCGGCTGGCTGGCACGTGCAAGAAATCGACGGCCACGATCCAGAAGCGATTGATGCCGCGATTACAGCCGCGAAAGCTGCCGGCAAGCCTTCTATGATTGCTTGCAAAACGCACATTGCTTTGGGCCACGCTCAACAAGACACATCCAAAGGCCACGGCGCTTTGACGGATGCAGAGCAAATGAAAGCAGCAAAAGAAGGCTACGGCTGGACCGCCGCACCATTTGAAATCCCAGCTGACATCAAAGCCCAGTGGGAAGCCATCGGCTCACGCGGCCGCGAAGACCGTGCAGCTTGGGAAGCGCGTCTTGACGAGCAATCAGACCGCCGCAAGGCCGAGTTTGCCCGTACATTTGCAGGCGAAACACCAAACAAATTGTCTTCTGTCATCCGCGCGTTGAAAAAGAAGACATCAGAAGAATTGCCAAAGGTTGCCACACGTAAATCATCTGAAATGGTGTTGAGCGTTGTGAACCCTGTGTTGCCAGAAACCATTGGTGGCTCTGCCGACCTCACCGGTTCCAACAATACACTGACACCAGATTTGGGCGTGTTCGACGAAGACAACCGCAAAGGCCGCTACGTCTACTACGGCATCCGCGAGCACGGCATGGCCGCTGCGATGAACGGCATGGCGTTGCACGGCGGTGTGCGCCCTTACGGTGGCACATTCTTCTGTTTCACAGACTACGCCCGCCCTGCGATGCGCCTGTCTGCTTTGATGCAAGTGCCTGTCACTTACGTGATGACCCACGACTCTATCGGTCTTGGCGAAGACGGCCCAACACACCAACCTGTTGAGCACTTGGCCATTTGCCGCGCCACACCAAACACATTGACCATCCGTCCATGTGACACTGTGGAAACGGCTGAAGCGTGGGAAATCGCGCTGACATCACAAAAGACACCGACCGTTTTGGCGCTCACCCGCCAAGGTTTGCCAACTTTGCGCAAAGACCACAAAGTGAAAAACTTGGTCGCACAAGGCGGCTATGTGTTGGCTGACTCAGACGGCAAACGCCAAGCGATCTTGATTGCGACAGGGTCTGAAGTTGCGATTGCAATGGCCGCACGCGACATCTTGCAAGAGGCCGGTATCGGAACACGCGTTGTGTCCATGCCGTGTATGGAATTGTTCGCAGAACAAGACCTACAATACCGTCGCAAGGTTCTGCCAGCAGGTCCAGTTCGTGTCGGCGTAGAAGCTGGCGCACGCGCTGGTGGTTGGGACAAATTGCTCTTGGGCGAACGCGGTCGTGAACAAAAACAAGCCTTTGTTGGCTTGGACCGCTTCGGTGCCTCCGCGCCAATCGATGAGCTCTACGAAAAGTTCGGCATCACTGCTGAAAACGTTGTGGCGCAAGTCAAAGCACTTTTGGGTTAAGTATTCCGGAAAGCATCAAATTCCAAGAGGGTCCTCTTTTGAGGGCCCTCTTTTTGGATTAGCGAGATTGACATGGATACAGCACTAAATTTCCCGACTCTTTCGCCTGTTGTCTTGGCAAAAGACAGCACCGTTCTTCGGGATTTTCCATTGGCAAAGGGCCGACGCTCTGCAAAATATGAAGATGCTTTTGATCGACATACGCTAATTTACGATGTGTTTCGATTTGACGAGCATCACATTTGCTGCATTTGCCCTAGACTTCTCAACCTCAAGGCGGCCTTTATCAAGAGCCTCCAGGTGAATGGGACTTCAGCGACGATACGCCGACACAAAAAGTCGCTGAGATACGAAATGTTCATTGTAAAATGCTCCAAACAACAAAGCCTTAGTGTCAATTTTTTAGGTCAAATCACGCAGATCGAGGTCCAACAGCAAGCCGATACATTTGACGGCATGAATGTAGCGATGACAATGGTAAAGGACACGCCTCCTGAGTGGATTGTCGACTGGGCAAAGTATCATGTTTCAGCACATGGACTTGAAGGCTTACTGTTATTCGACAATGGGTCAACTGAATACGAGCCAATTTCATTGGGCAAACGTCTGCGTGACGAATCCGGATTGAAAGCGGTTTCAATCGTATCTGCGCCATTTCGCTATGGCGGCCGAGCTGGAGGTAAATTTGTAGCCCCAGCAATGTACTTACAAGTTAGCTTGATGCACATTGCGCGCCATCGTTTTCTGAACGCATCAAAAGCTGTATTAAGCCTTGATATTGATGAATTGGTGGCTCCCCTAAAAGGGAAAACAATATTTGAAGCAGCAATGACATCTCGTTTTGGATTCGCTCATATTGCCGGTCAATGGGTTTATCCTGTGACGAATGGCGACAGCCAACCACATAAAAGCCACGCCGGAACAAACCCAAACGACAAACCTTGTGCTCCGAAGTGGTGTATGGCTCGCGGAGGACTTGCTGACCGTTTTGATTGGGCGGTCCATCGTCCCGCTGGCCCACTTTATGCGTTTTCCAAAGAGTGCGGTAAATTTTGGCACTTTCGAGCAACATCAAAAAGTTGGTTCGGCGACCGCAGTTCTGTGCCTTCGACCGTTGTTCCAAATAGGGCTTTGGAAGAAGCTCTAGAGGTTTACTTGCCCTAGAGAAACTCAAAATATTGTTTTGAGTCTTTTTCCAGGATTAAAATGCGCAGCGTTAGCGCAATCACCGCATGTTTACGCTAACATGTTGGCGCTAAACGTCTTTTTTTGAAAACACATCTCCCCTATACGGACCGAGACGCGCAGCGGGCGGCCCCCTGCAGCGTGTCACGAGATCGCATAAATCTGAGCGGTGACCCACGTCGCCGAAGAGAGCACCAGGAGAGACGCATATGACCATTCGCCTAGGGATCAACGGTTTCGGCCGCATCGGACGCTGCACATTGGCGCACATTGCTGAAGCAGCCCGCAACGATGTCGAAGTTGTCAAAATCAACGCGACAGGCCCGATTGAGACAAATGCACACCTCTTGAAATACGATTCAGTGCACGGTCGTTTTGGCGGCAACATCCGCGTTGATGGTGACACGATGGATTTGGGCCGCGGCCCGATCAAAGTGATGTCCACATACGAGCCCAAAGAACTGGATTGGGAAGGTGTTGATGTTGTTTTGGAATGCACAGGCAAATTCAACGATGGTTTGAAATCAGCAGTGCACCTTGAGCGCGGCGCGAAGAAAGTTCTGATCTCTGCCCCGGCAACGAACGTCGACCGCACTGTAGTTTACGGCGTGAACCACCGCGACATGTTGGCAGATGAACGCATGATCTCTAACGGCTCTTGCACCACGAACTGCCTTGCACCTTTGGCCAAAGTGTTGAACGACGCTGTGGGCATCGAGAGCGGCATCATGACCACGATCCATTCCTACACAGGCGACCAGCCTACGCTGGACCGCCGCCACTCTGACCTCTACCGCGCGCGTGCTGCGGCCATGGCGATGATTCCGACCTCAACAGGCGCGGCCAAAGCTTTGGGTCTGGTTTTGCCAGAACTGGCAGGCAAATTGGACGGCACCTCTATGCGCGTCCCGACACCGAATGTGTCCGCTGTGGACCTAACATTCCAAGCTGGCAAAGACGTCACCGTCGAAGACATCAACGAAATCGTACGCGATGCGGCCAACGGCTACATGGGCATGGTGATGAGCTACGACGCGGAAGCCAAAGTCTCTATCGACTTCAACCACACCAATGAGAGCTCGATCTTCGCACCTGACCAAACCAAAGTGGTCGGTCGCACAGTGCGTGTCTTGGCATGGTACGACAACGAATGGGGCTTTTCATCCCGCATGGCCGATGTGGCCGGCGCGATGGGGCGCTTGATGCACTAATTTCGACACCATCTTCATCTAAATTTAACCGCCCAGTGATCCAAACGAGAGAGCTGGGCGGTTTTGTGTTGCCCGCACTCTTTTATTCAAAGGTTGCATAAGCCATTGTATAAAAAACGCTGGGAACAAAATGTCGCTATGAATCTTCCGTCCACAGTCATTGCTTTGCTCATTTGCCTCGCGATTGCTTTAGATTTCTTTTTGAATCAGGGGCAGGCGTCCCTTTTCCTTGCAAAAAAATTCGTTGATCTGATCGGCTTAGTCGCCTTTTGGCGATAATTTCGCCTTAGACGGTTGACCTTTTGTCTCAGATGGCGATGTTAGCGTTAACGACGCACAGGTGAACCGTCACCTTTTGCGCCCAAACGGGCAGCGGGTCTGCCCATATTTCTAGCGTCAAGGAGTTGCTGAAATGGCGGTAAAAGTCGCAATCAATGGATTTGGTCGTATCGGTCGCAATGTTTTGCGAGCTATTATTGAATCAGGTCGCACAGACATCGAAGTGATCGCAATCAACGATCTGGGCCCAGTGGCCACCAACGCACACTTGCTGCAATACGATTCTGTTCATGGTCGCTTCCCTCAGGAAGTCACACACACAGAAGACACAATTGATGTGGGCCGTGGTCCAATCAAAGTGACAGCCATCCGCAACCCTGCGGATCTGCCATGGTCTGACGTTGATGTTGTCATGGAATGTACAGGTATCTTTACATCCAAAGAAGCTTGCCAAGCGCACCTCGACAACGGTTCTAGCCGCGTTCTGATCTCTGCCCCAGGCAAAGATGCAGACAAAACCATCGTGTTCGGCGTGAACGACGACACATTGACAGCCGACGACATCGTGGTGTCCAACGCCTCTTGCACAACCAACTGTTTGTCCCCTGTGGCCAAAGTGCTGAACGACGAAATCGGCATCGTCAAAGGCTTCATGACAACGATCCACTCCTACACTGGCGACCAGCCAACGTTGGACACCATGCACAAAGACCTCTACCGCGCACGTGCGGCGGCTTTGTCCATGATCCCAACATCCACTGGTGCCGCGAAAGCTGTTGGCCTTGTATTGCCAGAACTGAACGGAAAATTGGACGGCGTGTCTATTCGCGTTCCAACACCGAACGTTTCTGTTGTGGACCTCACATTTGAAGCAAAACGCGACACAACAGTCGAAGAAGTAAACCAGCTTATCCGTGATGCGGCAAACGGCCCGCTCAAAGGCGTGCTCGGCTTCACAGATGCGCAGCTCGTGTCCTCAGACTTCAACCACGACCCGCACTCTTCCATCTTCCACACAGACCAAACCAAGGTCATGGAAGGCACAATGGTGCGTATTTTGACGTGGTACGACAACGAGTGGGGCTTCTCTAACCGTATGAGCGACACAGCCGTTGCTATGGGTAAATTCCTGTAAAGACTGACGGAAATAGTGTGGAAGCCCTGCACATGTGCAGGACTTTCTAAACCGTATGTCAGATACAGCCGCAGCTCATGGGCAAGTTCCTGTAAAGACTGACGGAAATGATCTTTTAAAAAGCCCTGCCTTGTACGGGGCTTTTTTGTCGCCGTATGTCAGGGACTAGATCGGCCTCGATTGAAACTCTGAAACAAAGCTCAGATGCAAAAAGGCCCGCAGGATCTGATGTCTGCGGGCCTTTTGTATGAACTGCAATCAAGTTTTAGGTGCGACCGAGCTTTTCGTACAAACGACCTTGGATTTCTGGTGTCACAAACTTTGACACATCCCCACCAAGGCGCGCGATTTCTTTGACCAGTTTCGACGCAATGGCCTGATGACGTGCTTCAGCCATCATGAAAACAGTCTCGATGCTGTCATCAAGCGCCCTGTTCATGCCGACCATTTGATATTCGTATTCGAAATCCGCCACAGCACGAAGGCCACGCACAATGATCGTTGCGCCAACATCTTCGGCGCATTGGATCAACAGATTTTCGAAAGGATGCACAACGACTTCACAGCCTGTGTCCGCAGTGAGCTGCGCGCAAATCGGTTCGAGCATTGCAACACGTTCTTCAAGCGAGAACATCGGCCCCTTATCGCGATTGATAGCAACGCCAATCACCAGTCGATCGACCAAGGCACAACTGCGCCGAATGATATCCAAATGACCGAGAGTGACGGGATCGAAAGTCCCTGGATATAGACCAGTGCGCATAGAAGTCTCCTTTAGCTGCACGCACGCAACAATATTGCTCAAACAAATGCAAGCCCTAGACCGCGCAAAAAGATATCGAAATTTGAGTGTCGCAAGCGCACACCAAAAAGCCACCATTTAGGCTGTTGGAGTGCGCAGTGATCGCTGGAATCAGCGACCCATAATCATGCCTTCAAGGGCTGAGTTTTCCATCGCCAATTGCGCCAAGCGGGCTTGCACAACATCGCCAATAGACACCAACCCGATCAACCGCGCGCCATCCATAACTGGCATGTGACGGAAACGGCCGTGGCTCATACGTTCAAGAACAGACAAGGCCGTATCATCTGGTGAACACACCTCGAGTTTTTCGGTCATGATGTCTGACACTGGGCACGTCAGACACGCAGAACCGGCAACGCCAAGTTCGCGCACGACGTCACGCTCGGATAAGATACCATCATAGGTCTCAGCTTTGGTCTGGACGATGACAGCACCGATTTTCTTGGCAGACAGCAATGATGCCGCATCTGCAATCGATGTTGTCGGGGTGACTGTCACAATATCCGCGATGACTTTATCTTTTAGAATCTGACCAACTAACATGGTTCCTCCTTATTATTTTCCGCGCTCCCACTTTCAGGGTCGGATAGACTGCCCGTCCTGTCAAGCGCGACCTTCGAGAGTTTCCACCACACTCTTCATTTCTGCGACCAATAAGTCCGCAAATCGCGTAAGACGTTCGACTTTGCGGTCATCCGCATGCCGAATGAGATAAAAAGATCGCTTGAGGCGGAATTGGTCCTGCAAAATACGATTCAGCTCAGGCACATGCGGCAAGCAAAAATCATGAATAACGCCGATTCCAAGTCCAGCCTTGATCATATTCAGCTGGACCGACACAGTGTTTGAGGAAAAATCAACTGCGCCCCCACCAATGCTGTCTAAGTAGTCCAATTCTTTATCGAAAATCAGGTCAGGCACATAGCCAACAACCTTGTGGTTTTTCACATCGCCAAGGGTTTTAACCGTATCGTGATCGCGCAGATACCAATTCATCGCAGCAAGCGACAAATGATAGTCGGTGATTTTTTGCACCAGCATACGTCCGGTTTGCGGCGCACTGACAGAAATGACCAAATCCGCCTCTCGTTTCGACATGCTGATCACCCGCGGCAAGGCAACCACTTGCACCTGAAGGTCCGGATGCACTGCGGCAATACGCGCCAACACTTTGGGCAACACGAAATTTGCGCAGCCATCAGGTGCGCCGAGCCGGATCACGCCACTCAACGTGTCACCATCGCCTTCCAAGTCCGCCGCCCCAAGGGTCATGGCCTTTTCAGCCTCTTCGGCATGCGCCAGCAAGCGCGCGCCATCACGGCTTAGATCATAGCCCTGCGGCGTTTTCGCAAACAACGTCACACCCAAGCCCTGTTCCAACCGAGCAACACGACGGCCCACTGTGGCAGGGTCCATCTTCAGCGTGCGCCCTGCCCCAGACAGGCTTTCGGTTCGCGCAACCGCCAAGAACACCCGTATATCGTCCCAATTCATGTTTTGACCTTTCTCCTACCCCAAGCGCGACACTCCCTACACCAAATGCGGCGCAGCAGTCTTTGCATTTTTGCATTTCCTTTTTGAGATATTATCCCTTTGTCTAGCGTTTTCGCAATGGTATCTTTGATCAAATTCCCAAGGAGGATTCCATGAAAGAACTTACTCATTACGTCAACGGCGCACACGTGGCCGGCACATCTGGTCGCTTTGCAGACGCCTACAACCCAGCGACTGGCGAAGTTGTGGCCCGCGTTCCGCTTGCGACACCTGCAGAAATCGACGCCATTGTTGAAAAAGCGGCTGTTGCACAAGAAGCTTGGGCCAAAGTAAACCCACAGCGCCGCGCACGCGTCATGATGAAGTTCGGCGCCTTGATCAACGATCACATGGACGAGTTGTCAGAAATCGTTTCGCGCGAGCACGGCAAAACATTGCCAGATGCACGCGGCGATGTTCAGCGTGGCTTGGAAGTTGTTGAAGTCTGCATGGGCGCGCCTTCACTTTTGAAAGGCGAATACATGGGCGACGCGGGTCCAGGCATCGACCTGATGTCTATGCGCCAAGCCTTGGGCGTTGTGGCTGGCATCACGCCATTCAACTTCCCTGCGATGATCCCACTTTGGAAAATGGCCCCTGCGATTGCCTGTGGTAACGCTATGATCCTAAAACCATCCGAACGCGCGCCTCACACGGCTTTGCGTTTGGCTGAATTGTTCTCAGAAGCCGGTCTCCCAGACGGTGTTTTGCAAGTTGTGAATGGCGACAAAGAAGCCGTTGATTCACTGCTCGATAATGACACAATTCAAGCAGTTGGCTTTGTGGGCTCCACCCCAATCGCGCAATACATCTACGGTCGTGCGGCAGCCAACGGCAAACGCGCACAATGTTTCGGTGGTGCGAAAAACCACATGATCATTATGCCTGATGCGGACCTCGACAAAGCGTCTGACGCTTTGATCGGTGCTGGTTTCGGCGCGGCTGGCGAACGCTGCATGGCGATTTCTGTAGCTGTACCTGTTGGCAAAGAAACAGCTGACAAATTGGCTGCAAAACTGATGCCAAAAATCGAAGCACTCAAAGTAGCGCCTTACACAGCTGGCGACGACGTTGACTACGGTCCCGTCATTACAGCGGCGTCTAAAGAACGCATCATCGGCCTCATCAACTCAGGTATTGAGCAAGGCGCAACTTTGAAAACTGACGGTCGTGACTTTTCTTTGCAAGGCTATGAGGACGGCTACTTTGTTGGCCCGACATTCTTTGATGACGTGACCCCAGACATGGACATCTACAAAGAAGAGATCTTTGGCCCAGTTCTGACCCAAGTGCGCACCGAAAACTACGAAGAAGGCTGTTTGTCGATCCCTGAGCAATATGCCGATGTCACTCGTCCAGCCGAGGTAGAGGTGGCTTGGATTGATCTTGATGGTGCGGAGCAATAAGAAGTGTTCGATGGGCTTTGGGCGACATGCGTTC